>DAITPE010000239.1:0-8539 GCA_036833775.1 Pyrinomonadaceae bacterium
CATCGGATTTCTGTTTTCGGGACAAGGTTCGCCGCTCAATACCGATGGGGGAATTTGGGCGCGAAGATTTGAAAATATCCGCAATTTTTACGCCGAATCCGATTTCAAAGAACATGGAGAAACGGTTCAAACCGCCGTTGCACAACCTGCGATCGTGACAGCTTCGATTTGCGCTTTACAGATTTTTGACAAACTCGACATCACCGCGCAAGTCGGCATCGGACACAGTTTGGGCGAATTGACGGCTTTGCATTGGGCTGGTGTTTTCGATGAAAAAACGCTCGTCCGCATTGCCGAAATTCGCGGACGCGCAATGACCGAAACGAGTGAAAAAAACGGCGCGATGCTGAGCGTTTCGGCTGATAAAGAAACGGTCGAAAATCTTTTGAAAAATTATGCAAATCTTGTCATTGCAGGATTAAACGCTCCACATCAAACGGTTGTTTCAGGTGAAGCCGAACAAATCGAACGCTTTCAATTTCATCTTAAAAATCAAAATATTGCTTCGGTAAAACTTCCCGTTTCACACGCTTTTCATTCGCCGCTCGTGGCAAAATCTGCCGAAATTTTGGCTGAAAAACTTCAAAACGAAGACTTTCAGCCGCTGCAGAATATTGTTTTTTCAACTGTCGCTGGCGAAAAACTTTCAAACGGCGAAGATTTGCGCGAATTGCTCTGTCGGCAAATTACGAATCCGGTTTTGTTCACCGAAGCCGTCGAAAAAGCCGAAAAAAGCGGCGTTGATCTGTGGATCGAAGTCGGAACGGGAAAAATTTTGCGCGGTTTGGTCGAACAGATAAGCCGAAAACCTGCGTTTGCTATCGAATCTTCAAGCGAAAACTTGCGCGGATTGCTTCAAGCCGTCGGCGCGGCTTTCGCGCTCGGACAAGAGATAAATCAAGAAGCGATTTTTGCCGAAAGATTTACCAAACCTTTCAATTTGGATTGGCAACCGAAATTTTTTGCTAATCCGTGCGAGCTTGCGCCCTTGCCAGAAACGAATGCGTTTCCGGTTTTGAAAGTTGAAAAAACGAAACCTGTCGAAGAAGTGCAAACTGTTGAAGAAACAACGCTTACAACAGTTGAAACGATCATAAAATTGATTGCCGAACGCGCCGAATTGCCGCTCGAAGCCGTTCACGAAGAAAGCCGAATGCTGAGCGATTTGCATTTAAATTCGATCACGGTCGGGCAAATCGTGACGACCGCCGCGAAAATTATCGGTGCGCCGCCGCCGCTCGTTCCGACCGGATTTGCCGATGCAAAAGTTACTGAAATTGCCGATGCGCTCGAAACTTTAAAGGAAAACGGCGGAAATGTAGGCGAAAAAAACGATTTGATTTCGGGCTTGGAAACTTGGGTTCGTCCGTTCAAAACCGAATTTGTGCGGAAAGATTTAGCGAATCACGAAATCAAAAAAGGTGCGGGAAATTGGCAGATTTTTGCTGCAAACGATTATCCTTTGACTGAAAAAATTCGTAATAATTTTAATGATTTAGAAGGTTTCGGCGTGGTTGTTTGCGTGCAAACGGAAAGCGATGCGCCGCTTCTACTCGAAGGCGCAAAAAAGGCGATCGAAAGTAAAAACGGCAAATTCGTGATCGTTCAGCACGAAAAAAGTTTTGCCGCTTTTGCGCGAAGTTTTGCTTTGGAAAATCTCGAAATTTCGATTCGCGTCGTGACTTTACCGCTGAAAGAAACAGCGATCGAACATCTTTTATGCGAAGTTTCCGCTGAAAAAGAAATCTATTCGGAAGCATTATACGACGAAAACGGAAATCGTTTTGCGCCGCTTGTTCGTTCGTGTGAGATACGCGAAAAAAGTGAAATTTTGCTCGATTCCGAAGACGTTTTGCTCGTCACCGGCGGCGCAAAAGGCATCACGGCGGAATGCGTTTTGGCTTTGGCGCGTGAAACGGGCGTAAAACTCGCTTTGCTCGGAACTTCCGCCGCTGAAATTGACGAAGAAGTTAAAAATAACCTTGGACGTTTTCGCATTGCAGGCGTTGATTTTGTGTATTTTTCGGCGGATGTGACCGATGCCGAAGAGGTCAAAAATGTGGTCGCAAAAGCGGAAGAAAAACTCGGAAAAATCACCGCAATTCTTCACGCGGCGGCGAAAAACGAACCGAAACTCGTGGCGCAAAGCGATGAAAACAAACTGCGGAAAACGATCTCGGTCAAGCTCGACGGTGCGCGAAATCTCGTTTCGGCGATTCCTTCGGAACAGCTTAAATTTTTCATCACTTTCGGTTCGATCATTGCGCGAACGGGTTTGACGGGCGAAAGCGATTACGGTTTGGCAAACGAGCTTTTGTCGCAGTTTACCGAAGATTTTCAGCAGAAAAATCCGCATTGCAAATGCATCGCTTTTGAATGGTCGGTTTGGGCTGGAATTGGAATGGGAACGCGCATTGCCGATCTCGATTCGCTGATTCGGCGCGGAATTTTGCCGATTCCGCTCGAAAAAGGCGTGAAAACTTTTTTGAATTTGCTGAAAGCCGAAAATCTGCCGACATCGTTTGTCGTGATGAGCCGTTTTTGCGACGTTCCGGCTTTCAATTTGGAACGAAAAGAGCTTCCGTTTCAGCGTTTTCTCGAACAAACGAAAGTTTATTTTCCGAAAACCGAACTCGTCGTCGAGGTCGAACTTTCGACGGCAAACGATCTGTATTTGGCGGATCACGAAGTCGGCGGCGAGAAACTATTTCCGGCGGTTTTGGGTTTGGAAGCGATGGCGCAGACGGCTTCGGCTTTGCTCGAAACCGAAAAAACGCCGAGTTTTGAAAATCTGAAATTTTCGCGCCCGATCGTCGTCAGCGAAAATAAACCTTTGAAGATTCGTATTTTGGCTTTGAGCCGCGACGAAAAAACGGTCGAAGTTGCGATTCGCAGTGCGGAAACCGATTTTCAAACCGACCATTTTTACGGAGTTTGCAGTTTTGCGGACGTAAAAGAAACGGTGAATTACAAGTTGAACGGACACGCTGATTCGCACGTCGATCTCGATCCGAAAAGCGATCTTTACGGCAAAATTTTGTTTCATCGCGGACGTTTTCAGCGTTTGAGCGGCTATAAACAATTGGAAGCGAAAGAATGTTTGGCGGAAATTTCGTTTGACGGAAAAAATCGCTGGTTCAGCCAATATTTGCCGAAAACTTTACTGCTCGGCGATCCGGCGATGCGCGACACTGCGATTCACGCGATCCAAGCCTGCATTCCGCACGCGACCTTATTGCCGATTAGCGTTGAAAATATCAGCATTTTGGAAACGTCGGATCAGCCGCATTTGGTTCACGCGCAGGAAATTTCGCAAGACGGAAATGTTTTTAAATACGACCTGCAAATTCTCGATCTAAACGGAAAAATCGTCGAATTTTGGCAAGGTTTGCGACTTCAAATGGTAAATGGTTCAGCATTTACCGATAAATGGATCGAACCGCTTTTGGCTGTTTATCTGGCACGGAAAACGGCGGAAATGTTTGAAAATTTCGACATTTCCGTCGCGCTCGAACGTGAAGTAAATCTTTCACGGCGCGAACGAAGTTATAAAGCGATGCAAGCGGTTTTGGGCGGAAATTCCGAAATCGCTTACCGAACGGACGGGAAACCCGAAACCGCAAGCGGCAAATTCGTTTCGGCTTCGCATACGGGCAATTTGACGCTTGCCGTGATCGCGAAAAATGTCGTGACGTGCGATGTTGAAACGGTGATTGAACGCGAAAAAGACGTTTGGAAAGATTTGCTGAGTGAGCAAGGATTTAAGCTTGCAGAATTTTTGTCGAGTGAGCAAAAAGAAAGTTTTCATTCTTCGGCGACGCGGATTTGGACGCTCAAAGAATGTTTGCAAAAGGCGGAAACGAGTTTTCACGAAAATCCCGTTTTGCGCGAAAAAACGGATGACGGCTGGATGATTTTTGAATGCGAAAATTATCGGCTGGCTTCATATATCGGCTGTTTGAAAACGGTTGAAACGGAAACGGTTTTCACTTTTTTATCTGAAAAACAATAAGAATTCAGAAAAATTTTCGAGGTTTGAGTTATGAAAAATATTTACAGTTCGCATTGCCGTGAAAATACTTTTGCCGACCGGAAAAATGCGGTCGAGCGGGTGATCGCGAACATTAGCCGCAATTTAAACGAGCCGATAAATATGGACGAAATGGCAAAGATCGCTTATTTGAGTCCGTTTCATTTCAACCGCGTTTTTCACGATGTGACGGGCTTGCCGCCGTCGCAATTCTTGTATGCGATGCGGCTTCAGGAAGCCAAACATCTTTTGCTCACGACGCAGATGCATGTAACCGATATTTGTTTCGAGGTCGGCTACAACAGCCTCGGAACTTTTACGCGCAGATTTACCGAATTGGTCGGATTGTCGCCGACGGAATTGCGCCGTTTTGCCAAAGAAATCCGTAAATTTGATTGGGAAAGGCTTTACCGCGAAGGCTGGAAGGAAAATTTGTCCGAATCGGTAATCGGCGGAAAACTGGAAACGCCCGAAAATTTTGAAGGTTTAATTTTTATCGGACTTTTTGAAAAAATGATTCCGCAATCGAATCCGGTCAGCGGAACGCTGGTGACGAAAGCGTGTGAATACAAAATCGGCGCTGTCAAAGACGGAACTTATCATTTGCTCGTTGCCGCTTTGCCGCGTTCGGTTCAGCCGCTCGATTAT
Source organism: Pyrinomonadaceae bacterium (assembly GCA_036833775.1). Classification (GTDB taxonomy): domain Bacteria; phylum Acidobacteriota; class Blastocatellia; order Pyrinomonadales; family Pyrinomonadaceae; genus JAJQRF01. Next base: position 4,679 of record DAITPE010000239.1, read on the forward strand.
TTATTGACGGATATGTCGAAAATTCTGGTCGGTGTCGGTCAAAAGCCGATCATCGTTAAAAAAAATAAGGTCAAAGGCAGTTTGAATATCGAAATTCGTCCGCTGCGCCTGACCGATCCGCCGATCTTGACGGTTTTGCCGATGCTTTTAATCAAAGGATTGAAACGAATCACGGCAGATAAATAAAAAAGAGTTCGATCTAGATCGAACTCTTTGCCCGCCCAACTTTTTTATCGCTTCAATTTAACGGCACCCGAAAGGAACAACTCCGTGTTTTGCCAAAAGTGCCAATTCGGATAACGGGAAAGGACAAAAACGTCCTCTGTTCCAGCCCCAAGTTCCGTTTCCGTTAAGCTTCACGCCGCAACTCGGTGCCGGTGCCGCCGCGCTTTCCGTCGTTGATTTCGGAGTTGTCGGTGCAGGTTCGGTCGGGACAGGCTCGACCTGACAAACTGCCGCAACTGCTTCGTCCGCTTCAGTTCCGATTCCTTTGCTGATGCGGTCTCTCGAAAGACGCGCTTGTTCCTGCAAATATTTTTGGACGAAAGGCGAACCGAAGTCCAAATTTCGCACTTCTCTGCCGTTTTCATTGACGAGATTGAGTCCTGAAACGCGCACGAAACTGAATTTCGGCACGATGTTTAAGGTCGAACTAAAACTTCCGCCGCTGGCATTTCCGCTGATCGTCATAGTTCCGGTCGAAGCTTGCGTCGCCGAAGTCGAGACGTAAACATCCCATTTTTCCGTGTGTCCGTCAGCGTATGTAACGACGATCGGCGCGACGCTTCGCAGTCTTAATTCATCAACGACCAAAGCTGTCGAACCGCTGCCGGCAGCAAGATTAACATCCGATCGGCGCGAAATTTTCGTATCGTATCCGTTTCCGCTCGCCGGATCGCCCGCAAAATAAACAGCTCCGTTATAGGCTTGTGAACCCGCGCCGAAATATCCGGCAGGCAAAGCAAGCGTATCGTATGTAGCGGCTGAATCCGTTACCCAAAAATCCGGTCCTGCGGTTACGGTTTGTGCATTTGCAAATACCGCTGCCGACAAAAAGACCAAAGTCACTAACCATAAATTCGTTTTTTTCATCCTTTTAACTTCCTCCAAAGTTTTTTAAGTTGATTCTCGGTTGATTTTTTAACTGACAGGATGAATTAAACAATAAATCGAAAAGTTCGGCTTCTCCGATTTTGCTAAGTTTATTTTTTGCGGAATTTAGTAATTAAAAATTGCCGTAAAGATGGTTTTACTTTCTCAAAAAGCTCGACGTTCTCTGTGTAAAATACGGAAAATATCGCACAGAGAACGCCGAAAAATGATTCAAAAAATAGAAAGCTATTTTATTTTTTGAAACGGCTTTTAGTTGAAAATAAAAGCGACGACCGCGATTTCGGCTTCTTCGGCTTCCTTGCTTTCCAGCTTCAATTTCCAAACGCCTTTTTGAAAAGCCTTGTCCGTTTCGAGCAGCCGAAAAGCTTGTTTTGATTCGGGCGTGTCTGCTAAATTTTGCGAAACGACCGAACCGTTTTGGGCAAAAAGCGTTGCGGAAACTTTGTTCGGCATCATTAAATTGATCGCCAAACGATTTCCGTGCGTCACGGGAATTTCGATCTCGGTCGTTTGATTCGGTTTTAGCTTCACGCCCGTTGCGAAAGACGGCTCGGGACTTTCCAAATTGTCGTTAGTTTGAAGCGGAACATCAAAATTCGCGGGCTTGTAGCTTGCGCCGTAATTTCGCCGAGTCGGAGAAAAATCGTCATACGTTTCGTCGGTCAAACCGCCCGTCATAGATTCGACATCGGGTTTGTGATTTCCTTTCGGACTTATCGCCAGCCATTGGTGAATGACTTTCATATTCGCCGTTTCGCCGAGCATAAATTCGTGTGTCGAAGGCGCGGTCGTATATTTGAAATTCTTGAGAAAATCCTTGCTTTGCCACAACGCCGAACCTGCCGGAACGAGTCCGTCGCCGGGCGTGGTCAGTTGACAGGTCTGTTTGTAGCCGTGTCCGACCAAGCCGTAAAACTTCGTGCCTTTGGTCGCGGTGTAACGGCGGTTGAATGCCTGCATATTGTTGTAGGTGATCTCACGAAAAGCCTCGCCGCTGCGGTTGAAAAATCTTGAAATGATGTTATCTACGCCGACCGAACAAGGCGTTCCTTTATTCGGCGTGCCGACCATTACGAAATTCGTGACGGTCGGTTTTCCGTCGGCAAGCTGTCCCATCAGATCGTTGATGTAAACTCTGCCCGCCAAACCGCCCGTCGAATGTCCGACCAGATCGACGTGCCAAGCGTTCGTCATTTCCTGCATTTCCTTGATTCTTTTTTCGACTTCGGGCGCGTTTTCAGCCGCGCCTTTGTTCGGCAGAATTCGCGCGTAATTGACCGCCCAATGCGTCGATTTCATATTCTCGAAATAACTCATAAATTGCGAAAAGGAGAATTTATCCGTCCACATTCCGGGGATTATAATGACGGGTTTCGGGCGAACTTCGATGTCTTTGGTGAGCGAATCTTCCGTAATTTTTACTTGAATCTGCCGATTTATTTCGGGCTGATTCAGTTCGCCCGCTTCCTTCCAAGCGTAGCCGGAAGTGTCCCACATATAAACGATCTCTTTTTCCTCGTTCGCATCGACCGAGATCGGCACTTTGCCTTCGGGCAGAAGCGCGTTTTCCTTCAGTTCGCGGACTTCGAGCGTCGTTTGTTTGGTATCGCCCGAAAGATTGGCGATCTTCGCAACGACTTTTACGAAATTTCCATCGACCGTGTAGTTTTGGACTTTCATCCAATTGTTGTAGGTCGGATGAAGCGGCTGATAAAGTTCGACCTCGGTAATCATCAAAGGCGCACCGCATTTTTGCAGCGACCAACTCATCGTTTCTTCCATTCCGAGAACGCTTTTCTGTGTAAAACTTCCCGAAAGACGATTCGGATTTTTCGGATCGACGCGGTGCGAACCGTCCGAAATGAGCGAGTTGCCGCTGATCGAGGTTTCCGTCGGCGGAAATTTTTCGTCAACGCCTTTTTTATTCGTGCATTGCCCGCTGAATGATGAGGTAAAAGAACCTTCCTTTTCGCCGCGAATCTGTGAAAAAGCGACCGACACGTTATAAGTTCCGTCATCGTTTACGCCGACCGTCACGTTTCCGTCCGCGTTGCCGTCGCTTCCTTCGATCTTGGTCGCGGTCGCAAATTTTCCCGTCTGCGTCCGCCAAGTTTTTCCGCGGTCGCACGAAACTCTTTCCGTCGAAGACGTTTTTTCTTCCGCCGTCATTTTAGAACTGATCGCGGCTTTGACCTTTGTCGAACCGTCTTTTTCCGCCGCTTCCGTGACGAGCGCACGACCTTTGTATTCATAGCGCATCTCGCTGATCTTTGAATCTTCGCCGCCTGCGGCACCTGAAATGCGCGGCGTGTTTTTGGCTTCGTTCGCAATCTGCGTCCGCGAATATTTGACCATTCCGACCCACGCGCCGGAACATTTTTTGACGGCGGGTTTTGGTTGAGCGGTTTTCTTCTGTCCGAAAATAACCGAATTCGTAAAACTGAAAATGATCGCTAAAACTGTTAATTGTTTGAAAATATTTGATCTACGCTGCATATTGAATCTTCTCCTTCTTTTATCGCCTGCGGATTTCGGCTCTCAAATACTATTGCGGAAAATGAGAAGAAAAAGTCTCAATAAAATCAAAAAAAATAAAAAAGCGAATTTTGCTGTTCGCTTTTTTATTTTTACCGAAACCATTTCGCAGCTTGTTTTCAAAAAAAGCTGACAAAATCGCTGCAGTTGTCTTTTATTTTTTTGAGTTTAAGGGGAAGGGATTCGACTGAAATTTTATTGAGCGGGCGAGTT
>DAITPE010000240.1:0-8536 GCA_036833775.1 Pyrinomonadaceae bacterium
CGTCAATGATTCACTGCCGAAACGTATCGAAGAAACTTTGCGCGGCGATTTTTTCGCGCAGGAAGCAAAAGGTTTTCTCGATACTTCGATCGAAAATTTGATGGCGCGACCGCTAAACGATGTCGTCGGAAAAATTGCGCCCGAACAACTCGAACGACTGAAAGCGCAAGTTCGGAAAAATGTTCTCGCGCTCGTTCAAGGCGAAGCGATTCAAAATTCTATTTCAACTTATTTGACCGATTCGCTTCATAAAATACGCCCGCACAGCATCGACGCGATTTTGCAGCTTGTGCATCCAGAATCGGAAGAAAAGCTCAAGAAACGGCTTGCAAACGGCTTGCTGAACATCTTAAACCAAGACGAAACAGCAAACATCATCAATAAAGTCATTTCACGACAGATCGACCGACTTTTGTCCGAACCGATCGGCAAGCTTTCCGACCACGTTTCTGAAGCACAGATTAAAAGCGCGGGAGATTCTCTGACCGAAACGATCATTACCGCCGCGAAAGAAAAACTGCCACAGGTTATCAAAGAATTTAACATCGGCGAAGTCGTCCGCGAAAAGATCAATAATTATCCGGTCGAAAAACTCGAATCGCTCGTTTTGTCAGTCGCCAAAGAGCATTTGACCAAGATCGAGCTTTTCGGCGCGCTTTTCGGTTTTTTGCTCGGCATTGCACAATTTTTCCTCGAACACGGCGTGATCGATAAATTTTTAACGAAATAGTTTCTTTTTCAGAACTTTTCATTTTTCGATTTCGTTTGCCTTTCCGACAAATCATTTCTTTTGGAGGAAAATCAATGAAAAAAGTCGGAATCATAATTTTTATAATCGCATTAATAATCGGTGTCAGTTTGGCGAATGCTTTCGGATTCGGAAAAGTTTCGGGAAGTTTTATTAAATTCAATTTCAGCTTCGGCGGCGTGAAAGGTTCGGGAAATATTGCGAATGAAAAACGCGACGTTGCAAATTTCAAAGGCGTTGATGTCGGCGGAATTTACGAAGTCGAGATCGTCGCGCAGAAAGATTTTTCGGTCGAGGTCGAAGCCGACGACAATCTTTTGCCTTTGATCAAAACCGAAGTCCGCAACGGAACTTTGGAAATCAGTTCGGAAAAAAATATCAAATCGCAAAATCCGATCCGCGTAAAAATTTCTGCGCCGAATATCGAAGAATTGGAAGTTTCGGGCGTGGCAAAAGTAAATTTGAGCAATTTGGATAATAATTCTTTGAAAATCGATACGAGCGGCGCAAGCAAAATCGATGTTTCGGGAAAAACCGTGGATCTAAATATCGAAACCAGCGGTGCAAGCAAGATCAACGCCGAAAATCTGCAATCGCAGAATGTCGATGTCGATTCGAGCGGCGCAAGCAAGATAGACGTTTTCGTTTCGGGCAATCTGAAAGTCGATGCTTCGGGCGCAAGCAAGATCACTTATTCAGGAAATCCGCAAAACATCGAAAAAGATACTTCAGGAGCGGGAAGCGTAAAAGGAAAATAGTCGGAAAAATTAATTTTAGTTTTTGAAAGAGCGGAAAATGTTATTCCGCTCTTTTTACGTTTCGATCGCTTTCGTCTGAATTCCCTTCAAATTTCCGTCTGCATCCAAACCGACAAAATAAATATCGATATTGATTCTGCCGATCTTGAAAACCTTCAAATCTTTCAGACTTTTTTCAAGCAATTCTTTGATCGCTGAAAATTTTGCGGCGGTCGCTTTTTCTTCGTCGCCGAACCAATCTTGAAGCTTCGTCAGCCGCACAAACATTTCGTCAAATCCTCTTTCTTCGACCGGTGCGTCGGGCAAATTTCCGGTCTGTTTCAAAAGTTCTTCCGCCGTCACATTTTCGGCTTTCGTTCCCGAAAAAGGAAAAATTTCGGCATCGGTTTCGCTGATGTAATACAAACCTTCGCACAGACTTTTGATCTGATCTTCAAAGCTTTTTTCAGACGAAATTTCTTCTTTCAAATTCATCATTTTTTTTCGTTTGGACATATTGTTTTCGGGGCGCAAAAATAGATTGAAATAAGTCTAACACAAACTGAAATTCTGCCAAGTTTAAGTAAAAAAAAGAGTTTTCCTCAGATTTCCATTTTTTTCACAAACCTGTGGATTTCTTCTTGCATTGAGCCTTTTTATATGTTAATCTTGCTTCCGTTTTCAACTATTAAAAACCCTGTAAATTATTGAAAATAATAGACTTAAAGTTTTACTTTAACTTTTAAGCAGCTTTCCGCGAACCTGTGGAAAACCCTGTGGAAAACTTTACGAATTTAGGTTTAGAATACGCCGAACTTACCAAAATAGAATAAGTTGGCAAAGTTTTCCGAGAGATCGAACAAAGTTTTGAATTTTAGTTTTATAGTTCACTTATTGCTTAAAAGTTTTACCAAAGATTTAACAAAAAAATTATCGGAGTTTTGGCTATGGAGACTTCTTACGAAAATAAAAATGTCTGGAATAATATTCTGCAATCAGTCGAAAAACGTCTTAACAAACAAATTTTCGACGCGTGGTTTCGTCCGATTCAATTTGACGGATGCAACGAGCAGGATAAAGTGCTTCACCTGCGCGCCGGACAAGTGACCAAAGATTGGGTCAGCACCTACTATTCGGAAGTTTTGAATCAAACCTTAAAAGAACTGAATTTAAACAACTATCGTTTTGATTGGTCGATCGAAGACGCAGACGTGAAGGACGAATTATTCGCCGACGACGACGCGGAATTTTTCTTTGAAAAGCCGAGCAATTTTACAAATCAGACAAAAAATAACGTAACGGAATATAAAAACAGCGTTTCGGAATATATCGATAAACCAAAACCTGAAGTTTTACCGAAGAATATTTCAACTAATTTCGTTGACATCGAACCGATCGAAAATTCGCTCAATCCGAAATACACTTTCGACAAGTTCGTAGTCGGAGCGTGTAATCAATTTGCACACGCGGCAAGCCTTGGCGCAGCCGAAACTCCGGGAAAAACCTACAATCCGTTATTCATTTACGGCGGAGTTGGTCTCGGAAAAACACATCTGATGCACGCGATCGGACATTCTATTAAAGAAAGAAACCGCCATTTGCGAGTTGCATATATTACGTCGGAAAAATTTATGAACGAATTGATCAACGCGATTCGTTACGACAAAACGCAGACTTTCCGCGAAAAATATCGTTCAATCGACGTGCTTTTGATGGACGACGTTCAGTTTATGGCTGGAAAAGAACGCACGCAGGAAGAATTTTTCCACACATTTAATGCGCTTCATAACGATCAGAAACAAATCGTTATTACTTCTGATTGCCCGCCGCGCGAGATTCCGACGCTCGAAGAAAGACTTCATTCACGCTTTGAATGGGGTTTGATCGCCGACATCGAACCGCCCGATCTTGAAACGAAAGTTGCAATTTTAAAACGCAAAGCCGATCTCGACGGTGTGAATCTGCCGGATGAAGTCGCGTTTTTCATCGCCAGCAAAGTTAAAAGCAACATCCGCGAGCTTGAAGGTTCGCTCGTTCGTCTGGTCGCAATTTCTTCTTTGAGAGGAATGCCGATCTCGAAAATGCTCGCGCAGGATGCGATGAAAAATATCATCGACAGCGAACAGCCTGAAGGTTTGACGATGGAAAGAATCGCCAAAACCGTTGCGTCGCATTACAAGCTGACGGTTGAAGAAATAAAATCGAAAAACAATTCGCGCCAGATCGCCGTTCCGCGTCAGGTTGCGATGTATTTATGTAAAAGATTAACCAAACACAGTTTTCCCGAGATCGGAAGAGAGTTTGGCGGCAAGCATCACACGACTGTGATCCATTCTGTCGAGAAAATCGGAGACGTAATTAAGGACGACAGAAATTTCCACAGGGTTGTGAGTGAATTAATAGATAATCTTTGCAGTTAATTAAAACTGCTTTAACACAGAATTGGTGGATTTTTTCCACAACCGTAAAAATTAACAAAGAATAAGTTTTGCGTTTATTTGCAATACTTAGACGAAGTTTTCCACTTTTCCACAGGCTGTGAAAAAAATAGCCTGTGGAAACTGTGGAAAAAGTATTAGTGTCTTAAAGTTTTCCACAGGCGACGTAGTTTTCCACAAGTTTTCCACAAGACTTGTGGACGGCTAACTTTTGCCATTTCAACAATAAAGTCGGTTTTCCACTTTTCCACAGGCACTACTACTACTACTATTTAAAATACATAGATTTTAAAGTATTAGAATTAGTAAAAAGCGAGTCGAATTAAAGGTATAACTTTAGGTATAATTAAGAAAAATTTTTGGAGTTTAAGAAGATGGAATTTGTAATCAAGCAGAGTGTTCTCAAAGATGAACTCGGATTTGTTCAAGGAATTGTTGAAAAGAAAAGTACGATTCCCGTTTTGTCGAATATATTGATCGAATCGGTCGGCGAAAATACGATCAGAATCGTCGGAACGGATTTGGATGTGACGATTCGCTGTGAAGCGCAAGCCGATATTAGACAGCAAGGCGCGATGTGTATTCAGGCGCGTAAGCTTTTCGACATTGTTAGACTTTTGGAAGATTCGGACGTTCATTTTACGAAGGATGAAAACGAATGGGTGAAACTCAATTGCGGAAAATCGAATTTCCGTCTTGCCGGCGTTTCAAAAGAAAATTTTCCCGAAGTTCCTTCTTTCAAAACTGCGCCGATGAAGCTTTCGGCGGAGATATTTAATCACTTTATCCAAAACACGGCTTTTGCGATTACGAACGAACAATCGCGTTTTACGCTTTCCGGTGCGAAATTCGTGATTGCGGACGGCACAGCGAAGATGGTGACGACAGACGGGCATCGCCTTGCCTTTGTCGAAAGAAAGCTTTCAGAAGACGCGCAAACGGCAACAATGGACGCCTTGATTCCGAAGAAGGCTTTGATGGAACTCGTCAAAATTTCGCGCGATTCAAACGGCGACATAAGTTTCGGCGAAGACCCGAATCACATTTATTTCGAAGTTGACGGACGTTTGCTGATCACGCGCAAACTGTCGGGAACATTTCCGAATTATGAAATGGTGATTCCGAAGGACAACGACAAAACCGCGATTTTCGATGCCGAAGAAATGAAAGCCGCGATTCGCCGCGTCGCTTTGATGGCTGACGAAAGAACGCGTTCGGTAAAAATGACGATTCGCAGTGGCGAGATCGAGATCGGCGCGCAAAGCTCGGAAGAAGGCGAAGCAAACGAAAAAGTTTCGGCAGATTATTCGGGCGAAGAAGTCCAAGTCGGTTTCAATTCGCAATATTTACAGGAATTCTTAAACGTCGTGAGCAGTAAAGAAACCGAATCGTCAACGACCGAAACCGAAACCGACGGCGAAACCGTCCGCGTCAAAGAAAGCGCAAGCCGTTTGAAGATCGCGTTTGAATTCAAAGACGGAAACGCACAAACGCAAATGAAACCCGCAGGCGACAAAAATTACGATTACAAATACATCGTGATGCCGCTTCGTATATGATGAAATAGTTGAAGTTAAATTGGAAAAAGCGAATCGTAAATGATTCGCTTTTTCTGTTTGAAATTCAATTATTTCCTTCTAATCGCATAAATCAATTCATCGAGAAATTCGCCATTTTTGAAAATAATTTTTTCAAACCTCGCTTCGAGCTTGAATCCGGCTTTTTCGAGTGCTTTGTGCGAAGCAATATTCGTTTCAAAAGGTTTCGCAAAAATCCTGACGATGTCGTGTTTTTCAAAAGCGATTTGCACGATTTCACGAATCGCTTCGGTAATAATTCCGTTTCCCCAAAAATCTTCGCCGAGCCAATAACCGAGTTCGGCGTTTTTTCGCAACACACCTGTTTGCAGACTGACACCAATCGCGCCGACCGCTTTTCCGTTTATTTCAATCGCAAAATACAAATTATTTTCAACAGTTGTGGAAAACTCAAGAAATTTTCGCCATTTTTCGACCGAATCGGGAAACGCGTCAGACATAAATTTCGTGATTTTCGGATTACAACCATAAGCCGCAACGATTTCAAGATCGCTTAATTTCCATTTTCTGAGTTTGAAATCCATAAATAATTGTAGTGATTTCTATTTCCACCAAATTCGATTTTCTTCGGCTCGTGCTTTTTCATTATTTCCAAAATAAGCGTCGTGATAATTTTGCCAACCAGATTTTAAATATTTTTCATCAGGGGAAAATTCGCCCGCGCCGATGTCGAGATCGCCGGAGAGCGGAATTCGATAATCGCCCCAATTGCAGATTTTTGTAGTTTTTCCGCTGTTTGATTTCCAAATTCCGGCAAATTGATTATTGCTGTAACCATCTGATTCCGTTTCGATGTCGTCGTATTTTATTTTTCCGTTTTTATCCAAATACCAATAGCTTGCAAAACGTCCTTCAAAAATTCCTGCCGCACTACATCCGTTTTCCGCAAATTTATAATCGCCGATCAAAATTCCCTGTTTTTTAATTCCTTTATTTTTATATTCATCATCAACGCCCCAACGCATTTGGTCGTAAAGTCTGATTTTTGAAATTTTCATCGTTCCCGAAAATGAGCAAAGATTATTTTTTACCAGAGATTTGCCTGAAATTTTATAAATGTCGGAATTGCTTTTGTCTTTGACAGCGGAGATTATTTTTACGCGAATACGTTGATAATCATTTCCGATAAATCCCAAAACCGAACTGTTTTCGGTTTGCGTCCAAAACTTTGAAAAATCATATTTGTTGTAAACGGATTTTGACTCTTTTTTCGACAAACCTTCTTCGTTCAAAAGTTGATTTTCCCATTGAACGATTTGCGGGTTTTGAGCGAAAACGCACGTAGAAATGAAAAGAAGACCGATAAGAGCGACAAAATTAAGTTTATTAAACATACGGTTGAATGACGAAAGAAAACCAATTTATTGCAAAAGTGAAAAACCAATCAAAATCGAAAAGATTCACAATTATCAACCAAACCTTTACAATAAAACAAATGAAATTAAATTTGAACGACACTTTCAATCGAGAACTTCCGGCTGATCCGAAAACTGAAAATCGCGTTCGCCAAGTGATGAATGCGGCTTTTTCTTATGTCGAACCGACGAAACCTGCAAAACCTTCTCGGATTCACGTTTCGGCGCAAATGTTGGAAAAGATCGGCTTGACTGAAGAAGACGCAAAAAGCGAACAGTTTCTAAACGTCTTTTCGGGCAAAGAAATTTATCCCGAAACGAAACCTTTTGCGATGTGTTATGCCGGACATCAATTCGGAAATTGGGCTGGACAATTAGGCGACGGTCGCGCAATTAATTTGTTTGAAATCAATCACAACGGCGAACAATGGGCTTTGCAGTTAAAAGGCGCGGGCAAAACTCCGTATTCACGCGGCGCGGACGGACTCGCGGTTTTGCGTTCATCGATTCGTGAATATCTGTGTTCGGAAGCGATGTTTCATCTCGGCGTGCCGACGACGCGAGCACTTTCGCTTGCTTTGACGGGCGACGAAGTTTGGCGCGACATTTTATACAACGGAAATCCCGCTTGGGAAAAAGGCGCGATCGTCTGCCGCGTTGCGCCGAGTTTTATTCGTTTCGGCAATTTTCAAATCTTTATGGTTCAGCAGGATTTGGAGAATTTGAAAAAACTGACCGATTACACGATTCGCCATTTTTTCCCGCATTTGGGCGAACCGTCAAAGGAAACTTATATCGAATTTTTCCGCGAAGTTTGCGAACGAACGCTTCGCTTGATGATCGAATGGGAACGCGTCGGCTTCGTTCACGGCGTGATGAACACGGATAATATGTCAATTTTGGGTTTGACGATCGATTACGGTCCATATGGCTGGCTCGAAGATTATGACCCGAACTGGACACCGAACACGACCGACGCGGGACAGAAACGCTACCGCTTCGGCAATCAAGCCGCGATCGGCGTTTGGAATCTGATGCAATTGGGAAACGCGCTTTATCCGCTCATCGAAGATGCCGCGCCGCTTGAAGAAATTTTGGAAAATTACCAAAAAAAATATCTCCCGAAACACGTCCGAATGATGAGCGATAAATTAGGTTTGAAAGATTCGGCAGACGCGGATTTTATTATCCAACTAGAAACTTTGCTTTATCAAACGGAAATGGATTTCACCTTATTTTTCCGTAATTTGAGCAAATTCGACGAAAATAATTTAAACGAATTTTGGACGCTTTTGGAAGAATCGAGCTATTCCGAAAACCTCGAAAAATTCAAAGAAAAATGGAACGATTTTCTGCAAAATTACGCCGAAATCTTAATCGCCGAAAATCTGGATAAAACGGACAGAGTTTCGCAAATGAACCGCGTAAATCCGAAATACGTTTTGCGAAATTATATGGCGCAATTAGCGATCGACGCGGCAGACAAAGGCGATTATTCGATTGTTGACGAATTATTCAATCTGCTTCTAAAACCTTATGACGAGCAGCCCGAATCGGAAAAATGGTTTGCCAAAAGACCCGATTGGGCGAAAACTAAGGTTGGCTGTTCGATGCTTTCGTGCAGTTCGTAATTTGAAAAAAATGATGCTTAAAAGACAAA
>DAITPE010000241.1:0-8474 GCA_036833775.1 Pyrinomonadaceae bacterium
TTCGTTTTTTGCCGTATTTCAAAAAATCTTCGTAAATTTCGCGGTCGTTTTCGTTCATTTTCGTGATCTTTGCACCGACCAGAAATCTTGCGGTCGAAATATGTTCGCCGACTTGCTGATGCCGCTGACCGACAATCTGCATTCTGACCTTTTTTCCAGCCAGATCGAGTTCGGCATTGAGCGTTCTGCCTTCGCCGACCAGATAAAATTCATTCAGCCTAATCGAGGAAACGATAAAAGCAATTCCGGTGATGCTTAAATCTTTTGTTTCTCCGCTAATCGAAAGATTTTCACCCGGCAAGCGCAATTTTCCGGTATGTCTGTCCGGTTCAAACCAGAGTTTGATCGGAACATGAAAATCTTTACGCGATGAAACAACTTTTTCATTAAAAGTTCTGTTAAATTTTGAAATCAGCTTTCTTATCATTATGCTGTTTTATTTTTTCGGTTTATTGTTTCGTCGGGTTGCTAAAACTAGGGGTTAATGCAACTTATACCGCTTTTCTTTCAAAATTTCAACAGAAAATTCAATAAATTCAATATTTTCTTCACTTTTTGAGCGATTCGCCGCCTTTATCCTTCTCTTCAAAGCGGATTTTCGTCTTTCCGTCGTAATCTGCGAGAAATGAAAGCTTTCCGGTTTTTCCGTAGACTGCCGGAGTTGCGTTCACAAAATATTGCTTTTTATCGTCAGAAACTTTCAGCACGTAATTGTATCCGGTCGAAGCGGAAGACATAACTTCGTCAGTCAAGAATCCGGCTTCGATAAGCTGTTGGAAATCGCCGAAATTGCCGCCGTTTTTCATCGAATAAACCATCTGCGCTTTGGCGATATTGTTGAGCAAAGATTTGGCTTCGTTGTGATGTGTTTCAATGCGGAGCGCGTAGAAATAATTTTTCCCGTCTTTTTGAATCGCTTTTTCGGTTTCGGCATCGACCGTCATAATGATCCAAACGCCGTTTTCGCGGCGCAATTTCAATTGCTGAATGCCGAGTTTGCCCGTTTCGTTGTCGGGCAATTTTGCCGTCACGGTCGCTTGTTCGTTGGTGATAATTTCGCCGTTGATCTCGATCTGTTCGGGAACGAGATTCGCAACCGCCGCAAAATCGACTTGAAAATCTTTTAGTTCATTGTCGGTCAAACCCTCGATCGCCGGACGCAAATTGGTTAAAAACATTGCTTCACGAATGCGGTTTTCGCGCAGGTTTTTATAAAAAACGCGCACCGTATCGGCAGGCGAATTCGGCTGAATCTCGATCTTTGCACCTTTTGAATTTTCCGTTTTGCTTTCACTCTTCGTTTCGGTCGAAGCGGAAGCATTTTTCAAAACATTCTTTTCGTCAGGCGAATTTTTCGACGCTTCGACCGCACAGCCGCCGACGAACAAAACTAAAACGAACAAAGCCGAAAACAAAGATTTCTCTTGAAAAAACTTATAGAACATTGAAATATCTCCGAAGAATTTTTTGTAGAATTTGCAGGTTAGATTATTGATTAAAAAGAAGTTTGCGCTTGCTTGGAAAACGTGTCTTCGGGGAATAAAAAACGACACGCCGAGAAATATTATAGCGTGTCGTGTATAAAAAGGTAAAACGAAATTTTACGGTTTCGGCATTTTTATCGTCAGATTCGTTTTTTCTTTGGCTTTTATCGTAACCTTCAGCGCATTACCGATGTTTTCGTCGAGCCATTTATAAAAATCCTGCGATTCTTTCATATTTCCGAGATTCATCACCGCATATTCGCCCGGCGCGAGCTTCGTTTCAAATTTTCCGTCTTCATCCGAGAAAATTGATTTGTAAAAACTCGATTTTTTTCGCTTCACGGCATCGACCGGAATCAGCGTCAATTTTGCATTTCTGACTGCTTCTTTATCGTCATCCGAAATCTTGCCCGTTAAAGTGCCGACATCCGTGCCGAGAACAATCTTCACGTTTCGCAAAATCTCGCCTTCGCCGAGATTGATCGGCGCAGTAAGCAGATCGACATTGTTGTAAAAAGCGTTTTTGACGTAAAAATCGTCATCCGAAACAGTGATCGAAAAACTCGTTTTGCCTTCGGGCAGACTGTCGATTTCAAAATTACTACTTGATTCGGAAGCCCAAATGTCGTTATTTCCGACACTTTCCGAATTTTCATCAAGTGCCGTAATACTTAACTGGCGCGGAAAATCTTTACTGTTTTCGACTGCGACCACACCCGAAATTTTCGCGCCGTAACCCATTTCAAAGACAAATTCGGTCTGGTCTTTATCTTCGATCGTGATTTCCTGAATCTTTTTGGCAAATTTCGGCTTTGTCGGTGCATTTCGTGCGCCATTTGACGGTCTGTTAACAGTCCTAATCGCATTACTCGGATAATCACCTTGATAATTTTGATATTCCTCGTCGCTTTGAATCGGTTCGATCGTTATTTTATAAGTTCCTTTCGGCAATTCCTTAAACTTCCAGTTTCCTTCTTTATCCGTTAAAGCCGTTTGCTGCCGCTTTCCGAAACTGTTGCCGAGCGAAAACAAATTCTCGTCACCTTTGCGCTCGATCGAAACATTTGCCATAACAGGCGTTTTATCGCGGCGCGAAACGAGCTTGCCTTCGACTTTATAAAGATTTCGGCTCGGAATGACGAGATTAATTTCGGAAAGCTCCTGTCCCATTTCAACCTTGATGATCTGTGCCGATTCTTTTAAAAAAACGTCGGGATAATAAACGGTTAGAAATGAATTGTTCAAAAACATCGAATCGAAAGGATAATATGTTCGCGGAGCGTCTTCCGAATGGGTTGCTGCTTCAGTTACTTTGATAATATATTCGCCTGACGGCAAACCTGAAAAACGATAAATACCGCGATCGTCGGTCTGATATTTTCCACCACCTGTAATTATTGACATGATCGCCGAAAAATTTGGTAAAACCGCCATAAAATTGTCGCCAACTTTGCGGAGAATTTCGACCTTTACGCCGATCGCCGCATCGCCGTCGTCATAAATTACGCGTCCGCCGATCGCCGCGCCGCGCCGCGCCGGAATTTGCACATCGATACTCGTCACGCCGTCAACGATGATCTTTTCAAAGTTGGAAAACGCGTCTTTTAATCCTTCGTTTGGTCTTTCTTTTGAAAGATCGGCAAAGGCTAACGGCGACACGACACCCGGCGCATTGACCATCGCATAATAAGTTCCGCCGCGAACATTTTTGATCTGAAAATTGCCTTCGCCGTCTGTTAAAGCGGAATTATCCGAACGTGAGCCGCCCGAACCGTCTGCCGGCATCAGCATAATCGAAGCGCGTTTGACCGCTCTGCCCGTGTCTGCGTAGTAAACTCTGCCGCGAATCGTAGAATTGGCAGGCTTGGGCAGTTCTGCATTCTGAATCGAAACATTTGAATTTTGAGCCGTTACGATAAAACAAAAGGTCGATATAACAATAAAAATATGAAGAAATTTCTTGAACATTAAAAACCTCGAGAATAGAAATAAAACACAGTATTTTAAGCTTTATTATTTCGCAATTTCGACCGTCACATTGACTGTTTCGCCCGATTTGACCGTCACTTTCGGCGCGTTTTGCGACAGATTTTTCAGCCATTCTACGGCTTCTTCTCTGGATTTCGGCGATTTATTGCCGTCGATCACGATAACCGCATATTCGCCGGGTTTGGCACTGATTTGAAATTCGCCGTTCGGCATCACGACACCGCTGAACGCGTTTGATTGCAGATCGTTCAGACTGAAATTCGGTTTTAATGCCAAAACGCCGATTCGTTCGCCTGCTTGATAATTTGTAACCTTGCCTTTGATCTTGCCGAAATCGCTTGCCAAAACAATGCGAACGCCGTTCAATTCGTCGCCTTCACGAATCTCGAGCGGCGAATTCGTTATGTCGCGTCCGTTGAAAGTAGCGGATTTTATGTATGTTTCACCGCTTATAACGCCTAGAGTGTATTTTCCCGAAACCATTTTTCTGATGGTAAATTCCTTCGGCTTTGTGCTTGGAGCGTTTTTATCGCGCTCGGAATAATCGAGATCGGAAGTAAAACTTTTTTTGTTTTCCGCGTCGAAAGCATTGATCATCAAATATTTCGGCAGAGGTTTGCCGTTTTCCATCACGATCGTTCCGCTCAAACTCGATGAGGTCGGTATTTCAAAAATAATGTTTTCGATATTGTCGCCCGTGATTTCGATCTCTTTTGAAACGCTCGGATAATCGATGCTCTTTTTGGTTTTCAATTCTTCTTCATCGCGGTAAACGTATTTCTGCGAAACAGTCACCTGATATTTTCCTTTCGGCAAACTTTTGATCGTCCAATCGCCCGTTTTATTCGCGCTGACAGTATTTCCCGTCATATAAAAATCCATAACCCAATCATCGCGGTCGGAGATTTTTTGAAATTTGACCTCGAAATCCGCCAGCGGACTGCGGTCTTTTTTGGAAACAATCTTTCCTGCCAATGCAAAAAGCTGTCTTTCGGGCAAGGTAACATCGATTCCCGTCTGTTCTTGTCCGAGCACGATTTCGATGTCTTTGGCGTTTTTCGAACTTTCGCCTTCGGGATAATAAGTTTTCAAAAGCGGGCTTGACTCCGGTCTTTCATAACCGTAACTTGCTTTACTTTGACTGTGCGAAAAAGGTTCATTGACACGCACGATATAAGTTCCGGCAGGAAGACCTTTCAGACGATAAACGCCGCGATCATCGGTTTCTGCCGAACCGACCGATCTTTCGCTATACGGTGCACTGACATTTGCATATTTCCCGCCGGATTTTAGGAGAACTTCGACCTTTACACCAACCGCCGCTTCGCCGTCCGCATACTGAATCCGACCGCTGAGCGCACCGCCGCGCTTTGCGCGAAGCATTACTTGAATTTCGCCCAAACCGTTTACCGTGATCTTTTCAAAAAATGGCTGTTCGGCAGAATCTTTCACGTCTTTTCCGGCGGTTTGAGGATTTAAAACGCCGTCACTTTTGATAAAAGGCAGATAAGTTCCGGCTTTGACGTTTTTGAGAACGAATTCGCCGTTTTCATCGGTTTTGACGGATTTAACGTAATATTCGCTGTAATTTGTGTTTTTTTCCGCCACCAAACTGACCGAAACAAAACGCGCCGGACGATTCGTGTCTTCGTAAAAAATACGCCCGCGAACGGTTGCACCCGTTACTTTCGTGTCGTCTTCGTCATCATTATCGGTTTGAGTCGCTCTCGTCGCAATCATTACAGGCTCTCTAACTATTTCACCCGAACTGATGCCGACTTCTTCGTCGTCATCGTCGTCTTGTGCATTTGCGAAATTGAAACCGATTGAAAAAACTGCAAGTAAAAGCGTTAAGTGAAATAAAAATCTGAATTTTTTAGACATCTCGAAAAACTTCCTCGGGTAAAAAAATGAGTTGTCCTGCGATATTATCACAGAACAACTCCAAAATAACAGACTTTTTTTACCGCTTATTCGACGCGTTTTTTGCCCGAAAGAATCATTTCACGCCCGACGAAATATAAAACTATCGCCAACACCAAAAACGGAATCATTCCGAGCCAATCGGCATTATCGCCTGCGAAAAACGGATTTCCGGTTTCCGCCCATTTTGCCCAACTGTCTTTGATCTCTTTCAGTTTGTTCAAAAATCCGTAATCCAAACTGAACAGCGCGACCATAATTCCGGCGATCGCGCCGCCTGCGATGTAACCCGAAGCCATCAAAACGCCGTTCGATTTATCGGTTTCGGCATCGATTTGTTCCTTCGTCAGATTTTGTTTTTCAAACTTTTTACGCAGATAAAGATCGACGATCCAGCGAATCGCGCCGCCGACGAAGATCGGCGTTGACGTGGAAATCGGCAAGTATAAACCGACCGCAAAAGCCAACGACGGAACACCTGCGAGTTCGAGCATAATGGCGATCATCGCGCCGATGAGAACCAAGCCCCAAGGCAATTGCTGATTCAAAATTCCTTTGATGATGTAGCTCATCAAGGTCGCTTTCGGCGCGTCATAGCGTTCCAAAGGCTGTCCGGCTTCGTCTTGTTTGATCTGTCCGTTGATGCCCGGATCGACCAGATAGACGGGTTTGCCTTGCGTATCGATCAGGAATTTTCCGACCGTTCCGGCTTTCGGGTCGGTGTTTTGCCAGACGCGATAGCTGTTTTTGTCGGCTTCTTTATAAGGTCCGTTGTGGATAATTTCGCTTTTGAAAGTTCCGCCTTGTCTGAAAAGCTGATCTTCCGTCACGCGAAATTCGGTTGCAAATTCTTTGTCGGTGACTTTGTGATAATAGGTTTTCGTATCGTTCAAAGTGACCAATAACCAGCCCAAAACCAACGCCGAAGCGAGTGCGCCGAAAAGGATGGCGATCTGCTGATTGCGCGGTGTGCCGCCGACCCAGAAACCTGTTTTCAAATCCTGCGAAGTCGTGCCGCCGTTCGATGCCGCGATGCAGACGATGCCGCCGATGCACAAAGCCGTCACGAAATATGGGTCGGCGGTCGTCCATCCGAGCGCGAGAAAGACCAAGCAAGTAATCAAAAGCGTGGCGACCGTCATTCCCGAAATCGGGTTCGATGAAGAACCGATCTCGCCCGTCAAACGCGATGAAACTGTCACGAACAAAAATCCTAAAACGAGAATCAAAATCACGCCGACGATGGAAACTTTCCAATCCGTAAAAATGCTTAAGCCAAGCTGCGGAAGCAGTAAAATTCCGCCGACCAATGCGATGATGCCGACGATCACCCATTTCATCGAAATATCTTGGTCAGTGCGCGGCAAACTTGAACCTTCGACGCTCGAACTTCCTTTCAAATCCGCCAAACCCGATTTCAAACCGCTCCAAATCGTCGGCAGCGACCGCGCCAGCGAAATGATTCCGGCGGCGGCGACCGCGCCTGCTCCGATGTATAAAATATACGCGCCGCGAATCTGTCCGGCAGACATTTCCGAAACCGTCTTGCTCAGTTCGGGCGCGATCGGCGCGGCGGCAGTTTCGCCGAAAAATTTAATCAGCGGAATTAAAACGAGATACGAAAGCACACCGCCGCCGAGCATAATGCCCGAAACATACGGTCCGATGATGTAGCCGACACCGAGCAAAGCGGGATTATTTTCGAGCGAGATCGAACCGCCTTTGATGGTTTTGTCCGACAATTCTTTGTGCGGTTCGGGATTCCAGAGGCTGAAAACCTGCATCAGCACGTTATACATAAACCCGAAAACGAAGCCGACACCGATAATTTTTCCGCCTTGCAAAGCCGCATCGTCGTCGCCGAAAGCGTCACCGTCGTGCGAAGCTTCACGCGATTCTTTCGATGCGCCCGCTTTTAAAACTTCTGCGCAAGCCGTTCCTTCCGGGTATTTCAAATAGCCGTGCTGTTCTTTGATAAGTGCGCGGCGCAGCGGGATCATCAATAAAATCCCTAAAAGTCCGCCGAAAACCGCGACGAGCGTTGATTGGATGAGATTCAGATCGAAACCGAGAATCATAATCGCGGGCATCGTCACGCCAACGCCGAACGCGATCGATTCACCCGCCGAACCTGCGGTCTGCATTATGTTTCCTTCCAAGATCGTCGCATCGCGCGCTCCGAATTTGGAAAGCAAACGAAACAAAGTGATCGCAATAACCGCGACGGGAATCGAAGCGGAAACGGTCAAACCCGTTTTCAAAACCAGATACAGCGACGATGCGCCGAACACGATACCGAGCAATGTGCCGATCAAAAGCGGCAAAATCGAAAGTTCCCGTAAAGTCGTCTTGTCGGGAATATACGGACGAAAATTCTCCAAAAACGGATTTTTCATTAAAGAAAGCCTCCAGAACCTTTTAATTGGGGAAAGAAATTTAGAATTGAAATCTTGCTTAATTTACCTTGCCCGAAAAGAATTAGCAAGGAAACCGCGAATGTCTGCAATAATTTGCAAAAATTATGATGCGCGGAAAACGATTTACGGCTAAAAATTTTCGAGTTTTACTCTCTCCGTTTTCGCCGATGCGCGGAAATCCGAATTGCTCGACGGCAAATCACGCAAATCATCGCAAATCTGCCTTCTCCGAACCATTCGGAGAGCGCAACTGCCCTGTCGGAGAACGCATCCGTCGTTCGAGAGAACTCTCCGAACGAATGGGAGAGCGCATCCGTCCTGTCGGAGAGCGCATTTGATCATCGGGAGAGCGCATCCGACGGTTGGGAGAACTCTCCGAATGGACGGTTGCGCTCTCCGAATGATCGGGAGAAGACTTCTTTTATTTCCAAAACCGCCGAAATCCGTTAAAATCATCAAAAATCTTCAAAAACGGAGTTTCCAAAATCTAATGAATAAATTTTCTTTCTCTGCGTCTTTGCGTCTTTGCGTTTTAATTTTACTTTTTACTTTTTCAGTTTTCGCGCAAAAAATCCCTGCGCCGAAGGATGTTGTCGGTTTCACACCCGGCGACGACCGAAAATTTGCGAGCTGGGCAAGCATCGTCGATTATTTCAAGAAG
>DAITPE010000242.1:0-8458 GCA_036833775.1 Pyrinomonadaceae bacterium
GATATTTTCCCGAAATGATTCGCCAAATGGACTTGATCGGTGTCGGTTCGCTGTCGATCATCATTCTGACCGGATTTTTCACGGGCGGCGTTTTGATCCTGCAAACTTATCCGACGCTCGCTTATTACGGCGGACAAAGCGAAACCGGACGCGCCGTGGCAACTTCTTTGATTCGTGAACTCGGTCCCGTTTTGACCGCTTTAATGGTCGCCGGACGCGTCGGCTCGGCAATTTCCGCCGAACTCGGTTCGATGGTCGTTTCGCAACAAATCGACGCGATGCGCGCGCTCGGAACTTCGCCGACGCGCAAGCTCGTCACGCCGCGAATCATCGCCCTGATCACGATGCTGCCGCTTTTAACCGTCGCCGCCGATCTTTTCGGCATCATTGGCGGCGGTATCGTCGCAAAACAGCTTTTCGGACTCGATACTTCGCTTTATTTAACTTCCGTCCGCAACGGTGTGACCGTTCAGGATTTAATCGGCGGCGTAATTAAACCGATCTTTTTCGGGCTGATCATCGGCGCGATTGCCTGCCACAAAGGATTAAAAACCGAAGGCGGCACTGTCGGTGTCGGAAAATCGACGACGAGTGCAGTTGTTTTGGCTTCGATTCACGTTATCATCGCCGATTTCTTCGTTTCCAAACTTTTAACCGTCTTTTTTGGCACGACCACGCTTTAATTGTTTATAATTGAATCCTAAAGATTTATGTCCCCGACCGAAACCGAAATTCAATCAGAACCTCTTCACGAAGATGCGGAAGAACTTTCGCTCGAAACGCCGACAAATGATGAAAACCGCGTTGTTCCGGCGATCGAATTCCGTGATGTCGAGCTGTTTTTCGATGACAGAATTATTTTAAATAAAATCAGTTTCACGGTCAGACGCGGTGAAACAAAAGTGGTTTTAGGCGGTTCGGGCGGCGGAAAATCGACGATCATCAAATTGATTCTCGGACTTCTAAAACCCGACAGCGGACAGATATTTATTGACGGCGAAGACATTACGGAATTTGAAGAAGCCGATCTGATGCGAGTTCGGCGCAAGATCGGGATGGTGTTTCAGGAAGGCGCGTTGTTCGATTCGTTGTCGGTTTATGAAAATGTTGCGTATCGTTTGCACGAAGAAGGCGTTCCCGAAGAAGAGGTCGAACACGAAGTAAAACGAATGCTGCGATTCGTCAATCTCGAAGATGCGATCGACAAAATGCCGGTCGAACTTTCGGGAGGAATGCGCCGACGCGTCGGAATCGCCCGCGCTTTGATTGGCAATCCGAGCATTATTTTATTCGACGAACCGACCGCTGGACTCGATCCGCCGACAGCGCGAACGATCTGTGAACTCGCCATTAAATTGCGTGATTTAGAGGATGCTTCTTCGATCTTTGTCACGCACGAAATGAACAATCTCGAATATTTATCGAGCGAATACGCCGTTATCGACGAAAAAGGCGAGGTTCAATTCGAGCAGGAAGGCGAAAAACTTTGTTTGATAAATACGGAAGTTTTGATGCTCAGAAACGGCGATATTATTTTCAGCGGAAAGGAAGACGAACTAAAATGTGCGCCCGATCCTTATATTATGAAGTTCATTCGCGGAAAATAGCCGATTTGCTTTTTTTTGCTCAAAGAATCAAAATTCAAGTTAATTTGTTGATAGCATTTAGCTGATTTATTATGCCGAGAACTCAAAATAATTTGACTTTCAGCCAATTACGGGTCGGAATTTTCGTTCTGATCGCGCTGGCGGTTTTGGGATTTTTAATTCTTAATTCAACCGGAGAATTTAACCCTTTCGAGAAAAAACTTCATTTAAAAGCGCGTTTCGTAACGGCAGACGGTTTGCGTCAAGGCGCGGAAGTTCAGCTTGCGGGCGTGACAATCGGAAAGGTTGACGAAGTTAAATTTTTGCCGCCCGACAGTCCCGAAGACGAAAAGATCGAAGCTTTAATGAGCGTCGCGCAGGTACTCGACGGACAACCGATCAGTGAAAGAATCCGTACCGATTCGCTCGCACAGCTTGTTGCTCTTTCGGTTCTCGGCAACGATAAAATGATCAATATCACGCCCGGAACGACGAAAGGTTCGCCCGTTGCCGAAAATCACGTTCTGACTTCGAGCGCGGCAATCTCGATTAATCAATTGACTTCGACGGGAAATGACCTTTTGCAGCAGATCAATAAGATCGCAGTTCCCGCTAACGAAATTTTGAATAAAGCAAATAAAGGTGAAGGAACGCTCGGGCGCATCGTCAATGACGAATCTCTTTACAAAAATCTCGATACCGCAGTTGCCGAAGCGCGTTTGACCGTCGTTAAGCTTCAAACGACGCTCGACAAAGTCAATAACGGCGAAGGAAGTGCGGGAAGACTTTTGAACGATCCTGAACTATATCAAAGTTTGAACAAAACCGTCGCGCAATTGGAAGGAATTTCAAACGACCTGCGGAGCGGCAAAGGAACGGCTGGAAAATTTTTGACCGACGAAGCACTTTATAACGACACACGCGCCGCGATTCAGGATTTGCGTGATTCAATTAAAGATTTGAAACCCGCATTTCAAAATATCAATCGAATTGCCGTGAGTATTGATTCGATCACCAAAGATTTGAATGACGGCAAAGGTTCAGCCGGAAAGCTTTTAAAGGATGAACAGCTTTATACAGATGCGCGTGACACGCTGGCAAAATTTAATTCGACCGCTGAAAAATTGGATGCGATCTTAGCCGATGCGCGAAGCGGTAAAGGAACGCTCGGCAAAATCGTAACGGATGAAACGCTCTATAATAATCTCAATCAAACAGCTTCAAATATCAATCAGCTTTCATCCGAAAGCACGAAATTGATCTACGATTTTCGCCAAAATCCGAAGAAATTCCTTCGCATCAAAGTTAGTTTGTTCTAAACAAAAAAGACAGGCTTAAAACCTGTCTTTTATTTTTTTTAATGCCGAGGACGAGACTCGAACTCGTACGGTTTTCACCACACGCCCCTCAAACGTGCGCGGCTACCAATTACGCCACCTCGGCTTGGAAATCAAAATTATCAATTATTTGTTTGCATTTGCCGGAGCATTTGCAGGTTTGTTTGCAGGCGCATTCGCAGGCGCGTTTGCAGTTGTGTTCGTTGCCGCATTCGTGGTTGCGGTTGCATTGGCATTTGCAGTCGAATTAGCATTTGAATCCGCATTCGCCGCTGTATTTGTATTGCTTGTTGCGGGTTGTTCAGTCGCAGTTTCAGGATTTGCATTCAAAACCGAACCGTCGCCTTGCAGAGCCGGCATTGCGATAAACAAAGCCGCCAGCATAAAAACTGTTGCCGAAGCGATCGTGATCTTTGACAAAACCGTCTGTGCGCCGCGCGGAGTAAAAGCCGAGCTTGAAATATTGCTCGTAAACAGTGCGCCCGCGTCGGTTTTTCCCGGCTGTAATAAAACCGAAACAACCAGTGCCAAACACGAAATAAAAAATAATGCGTAAAGAAAATAAATCATTTATCCAAAAACCGAAATTATATCAAATGATTTTTAATTCGGCTAATCGTTGAAATTAACTATTTTGGCAAAGCTTTCCGCTTCAAGGCTTGCTCCGCCGACCAATGCACCGTCGATGTCATTTTCCGCCATCAAATCTTTGATGTTTTCGGGTTTGACCGAACCGCCGTAAAGAATTCTTGTTTTATCCGAAGTTTCTTTGCCGTGAGTTTCAGCCAATGTTTGACGAATAAATCCGTGCATTTCTTGAGCCTGTTCGGGCGAAGCTGTTTTACCAGTTCCGATCGCCCAAACAGGCTCGTAAGCGATTATGATACGTTCCATATCGGCAACTGTCAAACCGTCTAAGCTACCTAATAACTGATTCTTGACTACTTCTTCGGCTTTTCCGCTTTCGCGTTCGGCGAGCATTTCGCCGACGCAGACGATCGCCGTCAAGTTTGCGGCAAGTGCGGCTTTCGTTTTTTTATTCACGGAAGAATCAGTTTCACCGTAAAACTGTCGGCGTTCGGTATGACCGATAATGACGTGCGAACAACCGACATCTTTGAGCATTTCCGCCGAAACTTCGCCTGTATTCGCTGATTGTTTGACTTCCGGCGCACAATCTTGCGCGGAAACCTTGATATTCGAGCCTTCCAATCTATCGGAAAGAGTTTTCAACTGCACAAAAACAGGCGCGATCACGACTTCGCAATGATTTGCGTTTGAAACCAGCGGTTTCAGAGCCAAAGCCGTTTCCAAGGCTTCCGACAGCATTTTATACATCTTCCAATTTCCGGCGATAACAGGTTTTCTCATAGTCGTTTACCAAAAACAAAAATATTAACACAAAAAGAAAAAAGCCTGAAAACGGCTTTCGCAACTTTTGATTCGGCAATATGTTCCAAACGCTCGGCATTATAAAGAAAGAAAATTCCAATGCTTCGGAATCTTCTTTCTTTTCCTTATAAAACGGCTTTAAATCCCGAGAATATGGGAATCGCGGTTATGAATTTGAACATTCGAGAAGGTATAAGCCGAAAAAAGGCTTTTCTCCTGCGAAGTGATCGCGGTTTCGACACCTTTCAGCGTATATTTTCCGACGCTGCACGAACAATTGAAGTGCGACGGGACTTTATTATACGGATCGAAGGTTCCGAAATAGCCGATCGTATTGACCGAATATTTAACTCCGAAATAAAAACTGTCATCATACAAATTATGCCATTGCCTAATCAGGTTGCAGAGAGTTTTTACGCCCAGTTCCAGACCTGAATGCTGTTTGTTGGCGGTTTGCGTCAAAGGTGCGAGGTTTTCCGAATCGTGTCCGTCGCCGCCCAGTTCGCCGTTGAGCAGATGCGCCGCTACCCACACTTTACCTCCGTCTCTCTTTTTCAGAGCTTTCATAATATGCGGGATGCTATGGTCAGCCGAAGTCGGTTTACCTGCGTAATACAAACCTGCCGCCGGTCCTAAAACTACTTTCATCGAACGTCCAAAACCGTTATTATCGACAAAACCGTAATCGGGAATGTCGATAAATTGCGGATACTTCTTATCAATATAAAAATACATCGGGGGTTTTTCTCCTTATTTTGTTTATTTTGTTTAAATGTTCGTTTAATGACCGAAATCTAAACAGTATCAAACGAACACACGGACTGCCGCAATCGAAAACTACGGCGAAAAAGCAGACAAAAATTGATATGTGCGTAATTGTAGATTAATTGATTTATTTTTTAAAGCTTTTATGCCGATTTCCAAAGTTTGTCCGTGAAATTATCTATGTTTTTACAACCTTTCCGAAGATTTTTTCGCATCAAAAAAAGTAAGACTCGAATAATTTCGAGTCTTTTCAGGTTACGATTGCTTCGGTTTTCTTTAATTAATTTAGCCGAAATGTTTCGGTTTTCGGCTTCAATTTTAAGGTTTTAACAAGCAATTCTTTGACGCAGAGAAGTTTGGTTTTGCTTAATTTATCCAACCGACTAGATGCGCGCCCCAATCTATTTCGATTGCCGTCCAATCTTTTTTAATTTCGTTCCAAACCTTTACGCCTTTCGGATAACCGAGATTTTCGTTGTCATCCGCATATAGAACGACCAGAAAACCTTTTATCGTGCGCGGCAGCATTGACCAAACTTGTCCTATTTTTTCGCCTTTGTATGTAAAACTCGTTCCGATTCCGTCGGATTTTATTGTATCGAAACCGAAACCGAGATCGTTGTGGGCAATTTTGAATGTTTTTTTCTGCAAATCTATTTCATACTTCTGCGAACAATAATAAAAGTATTTTCCGTCCGAATCCTTCCAAAATCGCGGATTTCCTTCACATTCGGGTTCGTTCGGTATTTTCAGAAGCGGCTTAACATTGCCCTTTATATCCGCGATCACGAGCTTTCCGTTGCCTTGCTGCGTCAAAAAACGGTTATCATCGAGCCAAAGCGCACCGACTTTTAACATTTCCGATGAATTTATATTGCTGACAACCTTCAAATTGAACCTACTTTTCAACGGAAAACTTTTGCCGTTCGTATAGATCGAAATTGAATTATCGTTCGCCCAAAGACGATGCAAACCATTCGGCGAAAGTTCCCCTAAACCGAACTTTGTCGGGCGGATCAGCAGATATTTTTGCTTCGTGAGATCGTAAGCATAAAGTCCTCTGTGCTTGTCATTATTTTCTTCGATGTAAATTTTATCGCCTTCAATGCGGTGAAGCTTTCCGGTGCTTTCGTGAAGTATCTTCTTTTTCAAAACATCGACAATATCGCCGCCCGAACTGATCGCATAACGGTTTCGATAAATTTGATTTACGGAAGAATGAAAATAAATATCCTTTGAAGAAGCGATCAATTCCCTGCCGACATATTCACCGTTCACAAAATCATAACGATAAAGCTCGTGCGTTTCGCCAATCTCTTCGCCCGACTTATAACTCGCCGCGACCAGCGAAGTCGTTTGCATTTGCGCGAACACAAACGAAGAAAAAGCAACAAAAAGAACCGCCGCAAAGAATGATTTTTTCATAAATTATTAACCTTTTTACGAAAGATGTTCGGTAAATCCTTTTTGTTGCTTTGACGCATTCCATTTTTAGTTAATTTAATACTGCCGCTTACCAGATAGTTTGCACGATTCCGCTTGAAGTAATGTTTACATCTTTGGTTAATAATGGAATATTTAATCTGCGGGCAACGCCGACGATCATTCGGTCGTGCATTTCGTTTACGGCTGAGTTTTTATCGAATTCAAGCACATCGTCTGCTTCAAACGGAACAGAAATAAATTGAACGCTTTGCTTGATTTGTTGAAAAGTAATCTGAAAATCAATGATTTGCTTTTGTTTCGCGTTCAAAAAATACAACTCAGAAAAGACTATTGACGGAATATGAATTAATGCAACGCCATTATCTGCTTCGTCCAAAGCAACAGCGGCATTTTTTCCGAGCAATGGTGAGTTGGTCAAATACCAGAATAATGTGTGCGTGTCGATGACGTATTCGTTCATAAATCTTCAAACTTTTTCTTCCACGCATCACGAATTTCACGAATCTCTTTTTCGGCATCGAAGTCTGCGGGAAACTTGTCTTGCCAAATTCCTTTTAGGCTTTGAGGCTTTTTATCTTCGATCGAAACTTTTTCAAGACTGATCGCCAGATGTTTGACGAGTTTTATCTTTTCGGAAGGCGTTAATTTGTCCGCTAACGCCGTAATTTCTTCCAATGTCTGCATAAATCACCTCAAAGTCAGTTTACATTATTTGTCATTCAATGCCGCCACTCCCGGAAGTTCGTCGCCTGCGAGGAATTCTAAGGTTGCGCCGCCGCCGGTCGAGATATGCGAGATTCTTTCGTTTAATCCGGCTTGATTTACCGCCGCGACCGAATCGCCGCCGCCGACGATCGACGTTGCGCCTTTGTCGGTTGCTTCGGCAACAGCCTTTGCAACGGCGATTGTTCCTTCGTCAAACGGTTTTTCTTCAAACATTCCCATCGGACCGTTCCAAATGATCGTCTTTGCGCCTTCGAGTGCGTTTGCGAAAATCGCGGCGGTTTCAACTCCGATGTCGAGACCGACCAACCCCGTATTCGTAAACGTAACGGGAATCGTTTTGCGCGAATTAAGCGGGTCGTATGAATCGACGACTTGATGATCGGTCGGCAGATAAAGCTCAACGCCTGCTTCTTCCGCCTGTTTGGCAATCTCGAGCGCGGTCGGCATCATTTCATCTTCGACAAGCGATTTGCCGACGGTCATTCCGTTCGCCTTGAAAAACGTGTAAGCCATCGCGCCGCCGATAAGAAGCTTGTCAACTTTGCGTTCGATCAGTGATTTGATGACGGGAATCTTGTCCGAAACCTTTGCGCCGCCAAGAATTGCGACAAACGGACGTTCGGGATTATGTAAAGCTTTGCCGAGAAAGTTTAATTCCTTTTCCATCAACAATCCGGCGACTGCGGGTTGGACAAATTTCGTGATTCCCGCCGTCGAAGCGTGTGCGCGGTGCGCTGTTCCGAATGCATCGTTGACGTAAACGTCTGCGAGTTCGCCTAATTGTTTCGAGAATTCTTCGTCGTTCTTTTCTTCGCCCGCGTGTAGACGCAAATTTTCGAGTAAAACAACGTCGCCTTCGTTTAACGAATCAACGGTTTGCTTTACTTCGTCGCCAATGCAGTCGGACGCGAATTTTACTTCTTTGCCGAGTTTTTCGGAAAGGTTTTCGGCGACAGGCTTAAGTGTGTATTTCGATTCATCATACGGTAAACCTTTTTCTTCAGCCTTTTTCTTGTCCTTCAAAGGTCTGCCGAGATGCGAGGCAAGGATAACTTTCGCGCCTTGTTCGACGGCGTATTGAATCGTCGGCAATGCGCCTTTGATGCGCGTATCGTCTTCGATCTTGCCGCCTTTTACGGGAACGTTGAAATCAACGCGGATGAAAACTCTTTTTCCTTTAATATCGATGTCTTTGATCGTCTGTTT
>DAITPE010000243.1:0-8415 GCA_036833775.1 Pyrinomonadaceae bacterium
CTTCAATTTTTAATTGTTGTTCTTGTAAAACTTGTCGGCTTTCATTAAGCAAAGATTTGCCGCGATTTCTTCGGGCACGTTCGAGCGCACGAATTGCAGTCGAAGTTAAAGGAGCTTCGGCAGGCTCGCGTTCGATCTTCCTCAACACTTTTACATAGTTTTTCAATTCCGGCGTCGGATTGGTAAACGCCGATTCATCCGAATTTTCATTTTCAACCACGAAAGCCAGATGATTTATTGCCGTTTTATGATTTCCGACTTTATGATAAAGCGCACCGAGCGTGAAATGAACTAACGGCGGAGCAACATTCATCGATTGCAAAATATTTTCGCCGCGATTAATTATTTCCTGAATTTCAAACCCGAACCAGCGTCTTTCGTCATCGCGCAGAATATCGTTTGCCGAAAGATAAAATTCAAATATTTCCCGAGTTTCATTGCGCGAAGGCATCGAAAACATTTTCCATAAAAAATATGCGAAAATGCCGAAAAAAACGATAACGAAGGGCGGAAAATTTGCCACCGTAAGCATTGCCGCAATTACACCGAAAGCCAATAAATATTGACCTTTTTCTTTCAAGCCCTCAGACAAACCGCCGGCAGTATTCTTTTGTAATTTATCGTTGCTCAAAAATTATTTTGACTATGCTTATTCTTTTGTTTCTGAATTTCCGGTATTTTCCTGTTCGGTCGATGCGGTTTCAACATCAAAAGTGGGATTTTCATCCTTAATTTCAGCTTCAACATCAGTTTGCGGATTATCTTCGACCGCTTCTGCCGTTTCCATTTCCTCAACTATTTCGTTATCAGACGCATTGTTCTCTTCCGCCGGAATCGGAGTTTCTAAATCAGTTTCATTCGGTGTTTCAACTGCAACAGTTTCGGCAGTCACTGGTTCATCACGGTGTTCTTCGGGCTTCGTTGCATTTTTAGCTTCATCTTCAAGCTTCAAACCGAATTGCGCTAAAATATCCATTCCCAATCCGACGATTTTATACGGTGAATTAAGTATAAAATTGAATGTTTCGCCGAGCGTAATTGCTTCCAATTTCACAAGTTGTGCGATTTTTTCTTCGAGTGGAAGTTCGGCAAACCGATCTCTGTATTCTTCGGCTTTATCAATGACAGGTTCTTCTTTTTTCTCAGGCGTTAAGATGACGATCTCGCCTTCTTGCTCAATTTTTGCCTGACACGCGAGCCGTTCGCCTTTTTGCAGGCGTTCTTCTTTCAACTGTTCGTTTTCGGCTTTCGTCGGCGCCGTCAGAAATTCCGCGCCTTGTTTGACCGTGACGGCGCACGAATCGCAAAGTCCGAGCCTGCCGCAATCGGTTGAAATTGTTACTCCCAAACGCCGCGAGGCATCGATCAAATATGTACCGACAACTGCAACGCCTTCTTTTTCTTCTCGTTCAAATTTTAATTCCGCTTCCATTTTAATTATTTATAACTTCTAAAATATAAAGACTTAACCTTCCATTACCGATTTCACGCGAACCTTTGGCTGTGCGCCGGATGAAACGATTTGATGCCGTTCGGGCAGTTCGTGTTGGCAATCAGAACAAAAACCCCAAATTCTCAAACTGTGATGCGTCGGCACGAAACCGAATTTTTCGGCGGCTTCGTCCTGCATTGCTTCGATTTCGGGCGAAAAGAACTCGATCACTTTCCCGCAATTGGTGCAGATCATATGGTCGTGATGTTCGTGATCGTAATGATGTTCGTAATAAGTTTTGTTGTCGCCGAACCGAACTTCACGCGCTAAACCCGCTTCTGTCAACAACTTAAGTGTTCGATAAACGGTCGTGTGCCCGACCGTCGAGTCTTGTTTTTGAACCAGCCAATAAAGGTCTTCGCTCGTCAGATGTTCTTCCGTTTTCAAGAAAATTTCAAGAATCAAATCTCTTTGAGCGGTTTTTCGCAAACCCGATTTTTGTATGTGTTGGAGAAAAATTTCCTTTTCTTCTTTGAATTTTTCCTTTTTTTTCGCCATAAAATTTGTCGAAATTTCGTATGAGATAATTTTAACATTTGAGTTCATTTTTCGCTAACAAAATTTTTTTTCGCAATTTTTCGATTCTTTCAAAGTTCGTTCCTTGTATCTCAGCCAATTTCAAAGAACGAAGTCCTAATAGTAAATAAATTTCCAAAATTTCTGCGGATAAGTTTTCTTTAATAATTTTCAGATGTTTGTCGAAAGTTTCTGAATCTGCTCTGGCAAATGTTCCGGTTAAAGCATTTGCAGTATTTTGCGATTCGAGATTTTCGATCGTGCTTTGGATTAGCGGAAGCAAAATCTTCTGCGATTCGGTATTTTCCAAACCGCATTTTCCGAGCATTTCGATCGCCGTATCGATCGTTGCAACCAAGTGTCCGCAAGCCGTCACCGCCGCCGCGTGATAGAGTGATTTATATTTAGATTCGATCGAAAACGAATTCCCGCCTAAATCTTCGACGATTTTTTTTGCTTTTTCAACTGCTTTTTCATCACCTTCGAGACAAAAAAATGAATTTGCAAAACGCTTTTCGCCCAAAATGGAATCGCTTATCGAAACTAACGGATGAATCGAACCGACAAATATTTCATTTGTTCTTAAATTTGACAATATCTCCGAAGAAAGTGCGCCGCTCGTGTGAAAAACAAAAGTTTCTTGCGCAATTTTTGTTGATATTTTTTCAGCAACATTTTCGATTTCGCTGTCTTGTGTCGTGATAAAAACAATTTCCGACTCGATTTTCGGGAAATTATCGATTGAAAATATTCTCGGCTTTGAAGTTAATTTTGAACTTATTTTTTCGGCAATTTTCGATGTCCGAACGACCAAATTTTCGATTTTGTAATTGTTTTTGTCTAATGCAAGCGCAAGCGCACCGCCGACTCTGCCGATTCCGATGATCGAAACTGTTTTCATTTCATAATTTTACGAAAAATAAAAAAAAGTAGAAAGTCTTGTATTTTGCTTTCTCCTTTCGTTTCGATCCGCTATAGAAGTTGTGTTCAAACTAATAAATCCGCAAATTCAAACGGAATTTTGAACGCGGATTCAGCAG
The DNA here is from genome assembly GCA_036833775.1 of Pyrinomonadaceae bacterium. Lineage (GTDB taxonomy): Bacteria > Acidobacteriota > Blastocatellia > Pyrinomonadales > Pyrinomonadaceae > JAJQRF01. The sequence goes on from DAITPE010000243.1 coordinate 3,049, forward strand.
ATCAGGCGGATTCATTCAGATATTTTTATAAAAATCCTATGAAATCCGCTTGATTCGCCCGATCCGCGTTCAGAAAATTTTCTTAAATTTTCACTAAAACAGGATCGTCCGGCAGATCATCCAGCCATTGGTTCACTTTTTTCCGCAAATCTTCGCGGCTTTGAAAATCTCCCGTCGGAGGCAATTTCAGATTCAGCATCGGCGAAGTCGGCAAATTCGAGAAAATTTTCTGCAAGATCATCAATTCATTGTTTGAAATAACTTTTAATTCTCGTGTTTCCGAAAGAATATTTTTCAACGACTCGACCGCCGCCATAAATTCAGCATCCGATCCGTTTTTTACTGCGAGTTGGTCAATTAGCGGCAAAATCGTTTCTCTCAGCATCAGCAAACATTTGCGGAAGCTGATACGACCTTGATTGAGCGTTTCCCAAAGTTTTTTCGGTAATTTTTCCCATTCGTCGCTTTGCGAAAGATTGAATGAACAAGCGCAAAACGGATGAGTTTTGAGCATTTCGCGCACATTGTAACGGCAATCGAGTTGTTTCAAACGCTGAACGAGCGCGTTTGCTTCCTTGCGGTAATTTTGTTGAAAAACCGAAATTTTCGAGAGATTTTCAAATTCCCACCATTCGTCGCTGCGAATAATGTCGTCGAATTTTGAAAGCAGATCGTGCGATTTCATCACGGAATCGTGTTTATAGCTGAAATAATCGGTAAACAGCCGTTTGAATTTATCCCAAACTTCGTCCATTTCACGGTTTTTCAATTCGCTCGGATTTTCGTAGCTTTCTTCGATAATTTCCAATAGATTTTCGCGTGTTTCCTCGACCGCTTCATCGTTTGTCGGTTCGCAAACCGCCAGATACGCCCAAATAATCTCGCGTCTGTCTGCGCCTGAAATGAAATCTTCCATCACGACCAGATTTTGCGTGCATTGGAAAAATTCCGTTTCCGAATCGGAAAAAGCGTCGGCAATGCGGTGCAAACCTTCGTCGATCGAAATCGCGTCGTCGAGAATAGATTTCACCGTTTCGGCAACCGAACCGAAGGTTTTCTTTGCGTGTGTCGCAATTCGCCAAATTTTCGTGTTCAAAATTTCATCCGGCAATTCGCCGAAACGATCTAACACTCGTGCCGAACGCCAATCGTCGAGCCAATTTTGAAAGGCAATTTTGATCGCTTCGCGATCTTCGGGATTTTCGATTGTCGTAAAATTATCCGCGCCGGTCAGCGTTTTCGCCCAATTTGTCAGGCGTTCGCTCGAATAAGACATCCCGATCGGTTTGGCGATTCCTTCGATGTCGTGCCAAATAATTTTCAGATCGAGCGAACGGCGATTAATGCGGTCACCTTTCGTGGTGACAAATTCGATCTGACGCTGTGCAACGAGCGCGGTCAAGATCAAATGTTGAGCTTCGCGCACCAAACCGTTCGGCGTTTTTTTCAGTTGACGATAGACATTTTTGAGTGAAACCGTCGAAGACCCGCTTTGATTCACCATCGCCATAACTTCATTGGCAAGCGGCAGATTGAGCAGATTTTCTTCGGTTTCGAGAATGTAAGTATCGCCTTTCAGAGCAACCAAACCGAGCGGCAAAGCAAATGTTTCCGCCAGATTTTGTACTTCTTCGAGATTTTGCCGCGCACCGCTGAAAAGATCGTTCACGAGCGTCGAAACTTCGGTCATTCCGAGCGTTTTCGCAAAATACGGATGCATCGGAAAACGTGTTTCAAAAAGCGGTTCAAGCATTGAAGACAACATTTCGGCGAGATTTGTCGCAACTCTGGCTTCTTCCGTGAAATTGTAATCGAATCCGTCGATTACCAGTTTTGCATCATACAGAAAAACACGATTCCAAATCTTCTCGACGGCAACATTGTGTGTATGCGAAGCCGCGCGAAATTGTTCGCCGAATTCTTCGCGCATATCGGTTCGCGTTTGCAAAACGATATAACGCTTGATCGTGTCGATCTCGTCCTTTCGTAATTCTGCCGGCTGCCAAAAAACACGCGGCGTTTCATTTTGATCGGCGATCGTTTCGAGCGAAGTGTCTTGACGATTAATAAACAGTTCCCAATCAACAACTTCCGAACTTTGCGGCGATAAAGTCGATGAAATGTTTTTGCCTTCCAAATCCCAGTGAACTCGTCCGCGCCGCAATCCTCCGCGCCAAATTAGTTGGCAATCCATCCATTCCGAAGAATTTTCCGAGGCTTCTTCCGCGATCGTCCAATCGGTGAATTTATCACGCGCAATTCGGCGGAAAATCTTCGTAACAACGTCAGGAGAAACTTGTTTCGCGGCATCTGCCAGCGCATTTTGCAGATTTTCTTTAACGCTGACCTTAAAACTGTAACGAGTTTCGCGTCCTTCTTCACTGATCTTGACGATCTCGAACGGCAAAACGCTGACGAATGATTCGATCAGTTCTTCGACGGTTTTGACGGCTTTCTGCGGTTCTACTTCATCGAAAATGAGCATCGCTGCGCAAATTTCATTTGCCGTCGTGCCGTCGCCGTCGAGCGACAAAAGAAACAATGCTTTGAGAATCAGTTTCGCTTGAAGTCTTTGCATAATCGGAATTTTTCCGATCACTTCCGAGTTTAATTTATCGTAAGTCGCAAATGCTTCTTTTAAGTCTTCGACTTTTCTTAAAGTGTTTTCAACATTGTCGAAAACTTCGTCCAAAGCGATCAAAGAGTTTGCCGGACGACCTTGAATTTTCTTTCCTGTTTCGGATGCGAATCCGAGCAACGCAAATTCGGGCGAATACAAACGCACGAAAGGCGTAATTTCGAGCGTTACTGGATGAAGCGGATAAAGTGCGGAAAATCGCTGTTCGCTCCAACGAAAACTCGGCAAAACGGAGCGAAAATATTGATAAATCTCGTTCAAAACAGACGTCATCTGCCGTTGTTTCGGAAAAACGTGCGTATCAACGATTCGATAAAGATGTTCCTGATCGAGATAATCGATCTTATAACTTCTGGCGATTGCGGCATTTACGCCGTCTGCGCCGGAAATGTCGTCATCAAGCGCAACGCCGACAAAAATATTCAATTGTTTGGAAACTTCGGCAATCTCGCCGAGCAGCATTCCGTCATCGCGCAAAACTCTCGAACTGCGGTCGAGTGCCGTATCTATCAGCAAAACGAAAGGCAAATCACCTGCGCTTTTAGCGGCAAAGTGCAAGATTTCGGGAACCGAATCGCGGAGAATATTGGCATCCACTTCAAAGGCTTCGGCAACTGCAAGCTTGAATTCTTCGAGCAAAGTATCTTTCAAACCGCGTTTGACATAAGCGACCGGATGACGGCGGCGTTTAAGTCTTTGTGCGCTGGTCAAAACGTGTGAATCCGTGATTCTCGAACGCAATTCGGGCTGTGAAACGATTGCGCCGAGTGTTGCCAGAAAATGACTTTTCCCGACGCCGCGATAACCTGCAAGCGCATTTGCCGTGCCGTTTTGAAATTGAATGTTCGTGATATTATCGAGCCATTTCGCCATCAAATCCGAGGTCATATCGGTGAAATGATATTTTGAGAGCGTCTGCGAAGGATTTAACAGAAAATCTGCGATGCTTTCATACGAACGAACTTCGACTATATCTTTGACTTTTTCTTGAATGCGTTTCATTGGTTTTGGGGTTTAATTTTTAACCGCTTGTTTTATTGAAGTTAGATTTGCGCGCTTTGGGGATCGGGAAATTGAATGGCTGACGGCTGATTCAATCAGCTTTCATTAATACTTTACCAATTTTTTCGGCTAAAAAAAACACTTTTCGCAGAAAAATATCGAAACTTTCAAAATATTTTTGATTTTTTCTTTGGATTCACAACTTTTTCTTTAAATCAGGCATCAAAAAATCGTTGCTTAAAGGTAAAAATACAATTAAAATTAACTGTTCAAGCAAGTGATTTTTGGAGGCAAAATATGCATATTTCTCCGGTTCGCAAATTAAGCGCGTTTTTGTTGGTTTCGTCGATTTGGTTTGGCACGTTTGCGTTTTTACCGCATACAGTTTTTGGTCAAACTTCCGAACCAGCTAAAACTGACGACAAAAAGCAAGATAAAAAAGAAAAGAAAGATAAAAACAAGAAAAACAAATCCGACGAAAAAACTGCAAATCAAACGCAGACCAATCCGAATTCGCCTTTATCCGATAAAGAAAATCCCGATTTGATCGGCAAACGCAAGATCAATAGCGGTTCGGATAAGTTTTTCGGCTGGCTCGGCGGTTCGCAGGAAAAGGAAGTGGCGATCGGCAGACAGCTTGCGTTGGAAGTAGAGCAGCAAGCTAAGCTCGTCGAAGACCCGATGATCACTGAATACATCAATCGCGTCGGTCAAAATGTCGTTCTTCATTCTGATGCTAAAGTTCCGTTCACGATCAAAGTTATCGACAGCGACGAAGTGAACGCTTTCGCACTTCCGGGCGGATTTTTCTTTGTCAACAAAGGTTTGATTCTGGCGGCTGACAACGAAGCGGAACTTGCCGGTGTTATGGCGCACGAGATTGCACACGTCGCCGCTCGTCACGCGATGGAAAATCAAGGCAAAATGCAGGCAATTCAATACGGTCTGCTCGGCACGATCATTTTCGGCGGCGGAATTGCCAGCACGATCGCGCAAAATGCCGGTGGTTTGGCGCAGATGCTGAGCTTTTTCAAATTCTCGCGCGGTGCCGAAGAAGAAGCCGACAGATTAGGCGTTCAGTATCTTTACGCTTCCGGTTATGATCCGACGGCGATGGCGACGATGTTTGAAAAACTTGCCGCACAGAATAAGAAAAAACCCGGAACTTTAGCGAAATTATTTGCTTCGCATCCGCAATCGCTCGAACGCCGCGACACGAGTCTTGCTTTGGTCGCCCGTTTTCGTGAAAAAGAAGAATACGTTATCAGCACTTCCGAATTTCAGCGTGTGAAAGGATATTTATTGCGAATTACGAACGCCAAAGCCGGAGTGACCAGCGATATTGACGAAGGCGAACCCGGCAGACCGACTTTGAAGAAACGTCAGCCCGAAGCTTCGACCGATGATTCGGGAAGTTCGAGCAGTTCGAGCGGTGATTCTTCATCAGACGGACCGCCGAAATTGAAAAAACGCGGTGAAGCTCCCGAACCTTCACCGAGTCCTGAAAAATAACAAATAAAAAAAGCCTGCGTAAATTTACGCAGGCTTTTTTTATACATTTCATTGAAAACTATTTTTTCTGATTCAGCTTTCCTTTGATTCGATCAATCTCAACTTTTTCAGATGCCAAATTTAATGCTTTCTGCCATGCCGCTTTTGCTTGTTCGATTCTTCCCGTTTTTTGATAAACATCGCCGAGATGTTCTTGACTCGTTGACGAGCTGGGA
>DAITPE010000244.1:0-8381 GCA_036833775.1 Pyrinomonadaceae bacterium
CGACCACGTCGCGCCTTGATGCGTGAAAAGAAACGGGTCGTAGTAATGAAATGTGTAAATGATATTTTTATCGTCAAAAGGCTTCGATTCGATCAAAGCTTTGCGCGAATTCCAATCGTGAAAACCGACGATCAGCGTATGATTCGGCACGATCGGGCGAATCGCTTTGATGATTTCTTCCGCTTGTTTGCGCCATTCTTCGGCATCAATGTCGTGCGGTTCGTTTCTTAATTCAAAAAAGACTTCTTCGGGATTCGTATTTTTGTATCTTTCGGCGATTTTCTTCCAAAGCCAAACGACTCTTTCGGTCGCCGCCGCGCCTTTGACCGAACCGTCGAATTCGACGTGATGCAGATCGATGATCGTGTTTAAATTATTGTCTAAAGACCACTTAACAAACGAATCGGCGGTTTTCAAACCTTCTTCGTTTTGCCATTTGAAAGGTTTTTCATAATTTGCCCACGCGCCGAAATTTATCGGAATGCGGACGGTTTTGAAGCCGTTTTTCGCAATGTCGGCAAACATTTTTTCGCGTTTTGCGGCTTCAACGGGTTTCACAAAATCGCCGTAATTTTTCGCTTTCGTGCCGCTCCACCAATTTTCCAAAAACGAAAGATTCATTCCGATATTCATTCGTGCGGCGCGTTTCTGCGCGATCGTTTGCGCGGCTGTAAACTGCGTAGAAAGAATAATTATCGAAAATAAAAGGAAGAATCTTTTCATAAAAATCGGCTGAAAGTAATATTGGAAAGACGAAAATTAATCCGTCTTTCCGTCCGTTTTGATCAGACTTACTTGAGCGTGAATTTTTCGGAAAGTCCGCCGACCATCACGGTAAAATCGCCTGCTTCGATCATCGGTTTGCCGTTTGCGCCGACGAACGAAAGATCATCTTTGTTTAATTTGAACGTCAAAGTTTTCGTTTGTCCCGCGTCGAGCGAAACTTTTGCAAAGCGTTTGACGCGTTTTCCGGCGGGCGACATCGTGGCAACTTCGTCGCGCAAGAATAAAATCACGGATTCTTTTCCGGCGCGGTTTCCGCTGTTTTTAACGTCAACGCTGACGCTTAATTCGCCGTTCATCGCGACCGAATTTGAAGACAATTTCAAGTTTGAATATGAAAAATTCGTGTAGCTCAAACCCGTTCCGAAATCGAATTGCGCTTTGTTTGCGGCATTTCCGAAAGCGGTTTCTTCCGTTTCAAACAATTTGTGGTCATACATTATCAAATTGTTCGGATTGCGCGGATATGTAAAGGGAAGTTTGCCGTTCGGATTGTAATCGCCGAAAAGCACGTCGGCAACTGCATTTCCGCCTTCACTGCTTGGATTGAGCGCGAGCAAAACTCCCGCAACTTTGTCGGCAATGCGGCTGAAAACGCGCGGACGACCTTCGACGAGAACCAAAACGACAGGTTTTCCGGTGGCAATGATTGCTTCGGCAAATTTCAACTGCGTTTCGGGCAAAGTCAGATCCGTAATATTTCCGGGCGTTTCGGTGTAAGAACCTTCACCGAGGCAAAGCACGACGACGTCTGAATCCTTCGCTTCGTCAACCGCTTTTTTCACGTCAACTTCGACATCAATATCGGTCGGCGTTCCGTTTGAAGGCGTGTTCGGTGCACGAGTAATTTTTGTTCCTTGCACAAACTCGAAATTTTTACCGCCGAGTTTTTGTTCGATCGCTTTTTGAATCGTCGGTTTGTTCGGATAAAGCGATTCTTCCGAACCTTGCCAAACCCAAGTCCAGCCGTTATTTAACGAAATCAATGAATCTGCGGTCGGTCCCGTAACGAGAACTTTTTTGTTTTTCGGAAGTGGCAAAATATTGTTTTGATTTTTCAGCAAAACGAGCGATTCACGCGCCGCTTCGAGCGAATATTGCGCGTATTCGGGTTTGCCGAAATTACTTTTCGCGGATTCTGAAGGCATCGGATTTTCAAAAAGTCCGAGTTCGTATTTCACGCGCAAAATGCGTCTGACCGCGTCGTCAATACGCGTCATCGGAATTTTTTTCTCTCTGACAAGCTGAATCGTGTAGTCGGCAAAACTGTAATCGTTCGGCACCATCGACATATCGATTCCGGCATTGATCGCCATCATCGTTGCTTCTTTTTCGTCTTTCGCAACTTTCCAAAATGTGACGAGTTTTTTGATGTCTTCCCAATCGGAAACGACGAAACCGTCGAATTTGTATTCGTTTTTCAAAACGTCGGTCAGCAAATATTTATTGACGTGTCCGGGAATTCCGTTGATTTCCGCCGAATTGACCATTACGGTTCGCGCACCTGATTTGACAGCAGTTTCAAACGTCGGCAGAAAATATTCACGCATATAATTTTCGGGAATCCAAGCCGGTGTGCGGTCGCGTCCCGTCAAAGGCATACTGTAGCCGACGTAATGTTTCAGGCTCGATGCAACGTGATTTTCGCTTTTCAGATCGTTGCCTTCGATGCCGCGCACGAAAGCCGCGCCCATCACTCTTGCCAGATAAACATCTTCGCCGAAAGTTTCCCAGTAACGCGCCCAAAGCGGTTGACGACCGAGATCGAGAACCGGCGAAAATGTCCACGGAATCGCCGCCGCGCGAGTTTCCATCGCGGTGATTTCCGACGCTTTTTGCATCAAAAGCGGATTCCAAGTCGCCGCCATTCCGATTTGTTGCGGAAAAAGCGTCGCGCCGCGCACGTAGTTTGCGCCGTGAATCGAATCGATGCCGTAAATATTCGGGATTTTTAAACGTGTTTTCGCCGATGATTTTTGAATTTCGCCGATGATTTCGCGCCATTTATCAACCGTTAAGGCTTGATTGTTGACGTTCAAAATCGAACCGACACCGTATTTAACGATAGCTTTTTCGAGTTTTTCAGGATCGGCTTTGACGTTTTGGTCGCGTCCCGAAGTAATCATCACCAGCGCAAGCTGCGTCATTTGCCCGACTTTTTCTTCCAAAGTCATCTTTTTCAGCAAAGCTTCGATCTGTTTTGAATAATCGGGACGCGAATTTTTCATCGCTTTTTGCAGATAAACGTGACTGTCGGGCAGATCGGTTGCCGACAAAGTTTTCACTTCTTGCGCGAAACTTTGTTGCAGTGGCAGGCAAAAGGTCTGAAAGCAAATTGCGGCTAAAAGAAACAGCGATATTTTTCTCATTGATTGAAATTTCCCTAAGATTATAAAGAAGATATGAAAAACCGTTCTGCTATTTTACTTTATCATCGAAAATAATAAAAGAATTTTTTGACGGTTTTACTCCATAATAAATTAAAATTGCGCCATTAATTGGTTAAACCAATTATAAAGCAGTATTTTACCGAAATTTTATCAGCCGGAATGCAAAAATAAACTTCGGCGGCTTTAGTTTCGAATCGAAAAAACGATTCGGCAATTAATAAAATTCTGATAGAATAATAACTTAATGACTTTGTTTTACGACCAGACAAAAGTAATATAAACTATTTCCGCAAAAATGAAAAATGGAGAAATACGATGAATAAAGTTTATCGAAAAATGGTATTTTTCGGGTTATTATTTGTAACTTTTACGGCTTTAAATCTAAATGCAAATGCACAGAAAAAAAACGGTTTTGAAGTTTTTTCGGGCGAAAATTTAACCAAGATCGTGCCGACGAGCTTTTACTTTGCCGGACAGAGCGCACAAACCCAGATGCGGAATGCTTCTGCCGCAAAGATCGGAAAAGATCGTCACATTATCGCCGGAATGGTTGATACTTCCGGCTATTCGACCGAGATCAGCGGCAAATACGAAGGTTTTTTTATTACCGATTCACCAGTAAAATTTGGAACGAAAGTGCTTGCGACAGGCGCATACGGTTTCGGTTTTGCGGCAAACGGGCAAGTGAAAATCTTCGATCTGAGCAGTAAAGAACTTCTTTCCGTGGCGAGCAAAACCGACAACGAAATGAAACGTCCGCGTCCGATGCAGATGACTGTCGATGCAAACGGAATCAGATTTTACAAAGGCAAAAATTACGTTTTGATTTCGCCGAAATAGTTTTTGCACAACAATCTAAATCATTCACAGCCTGTAATTAAGGTTTTAACTAAATCTTTAAAATTTTTGGAGAAAAAATGTCCCTGAAATTACATCTGAAAAGTATTTGTGCGTTTTTCGTTCTAACTTTTGTTTTTTTCGCATCTTTGACCGCGCAGACAAACTCGCAAACCGAAAAAAAAGTCGAAGAACTTCTCCAAAAATTAACTTTAGACGAAAAGATTTCGATGCTTGCGGGAACGGGTTTCGACACCGTTCCGATTCCGCGTCTCGGCATTCCTGCGCTGAAAATGACCGACGGTCCGGTCGGCGTTCGTCAAGCTCCGGCAACTTCGTTTCCTTCAAGCATTGCGCTTGCGGCGAGCTTTGATACGGAATTAATTGGAAATGTCGCCAAAGCGATCGCGCAAGAAACGAAAGCAAAGGACAAAAATGTTTTACTCGGTCCGTGTGTAAATATTCAGCGCACACCATTTGCAGGCAGAAATTTCGAAAGTTTCGGCGAAGACCCGTTTCTCGCGGCGCAAATGTCGGTTGCGTATATCAAAGGAATGCAGGCGGAAAACGTGATTCCTTCGGTCAAACATTTTGCGGCGAACAATCAAGAAGTTGACCGTATGACGATCGATGTAAAAGTTGACGAACGTGCGTTGAACGAGATTTATTTTCCCGCTTTCAAAGCTTCGGTCAAGGAAGGAAATGTCTGGTCGGTAATGGCGGCTTACAACAAACTCAACGGTTTTTACGCTTCCGAAAACGAATATTTATTGAACGAAGTTTTGAAAAAACGCTGGAATTTTCAAGGACTTGTAATGAGCGATTGGGGCGCGGTTCATTCGACTGTGCCGACTTTGAAAAACGGATTGGATTTGGAAATGCCGACGGGAAGTTTTCTAAATCCTGAAGCCGTTAAAAAAGCTCTTAATTCAAAAGAAGTTACTGAAACGCAAATAGATGAAATGGTTCGCAGGCTTTTGCGCGTGATGTTTTGGGCAAATTTGATGGAAAACAAATCGCTCGACAAAGGCTCGCTCGATACGCCCGAACATCGCCGAATCGCGCTCGAAGCGGCGCACGGCGGCATCGTTTTACTGCAAAATAAAAATGATCTTTTGCCGCTCGATACGAACAAAATCCGTTCGGTCGCGGTCATCGGACCAAACGCGGATACGGCACGAATCGGCGGCGGCGGTTCAGCGCAAGTCATTCCGTTTTATTCAGTTAGTCCGCTCGAAGGAATCAGAAAATCGGTTGGTGAAAAGACGCAAATCAACTTTTCGCCGGGAATCGTTTCGCTCGAAGATACGACGCCGATTCCGACCGAAAATCTGAAAACGCCCGACGGAAAATCGAACGGTCTTTACGGCGAATATTTCGCGAATATGGCGTTTGAGGGCAAGCCTGCTTTTACGCAAGTTGATCCGCAGCTAGATTTTCATTGGGGAACGAATTCGCCTGCCGGAAATTATCCGTCAGACCTTTTCTCGAATCGTTGGACGGGAACTTTAACCGCTTCGGTTTCAGGACGTTACGCAATTAGTTTGAGCAGCAACGACGGCGGCAGACTTTATCTCGACGACAAACTTATCGTTGATGTTTGGGGCGATCACGCGACTTTGAAAGCAGCGACTTCGATCGAGTTAAAGGTAGGCGAACCGCATAAAATCCGCGTTGAACATTACGAAAATCGTGGCAATGCCGATCTCGTTTTGGGCTGGCGTTTGCTCGAAAACGACATTTTGCAAAAAGCGGCGGAAACGGCTTCAAAATCCGACGTTGCCGTAATTTTTGTCGGTCTTTCCGATGCATTTGAAGTCGAAGCGCGTGACCGAACCGATTTGAATTTGCCGAAAGAACAGGAAGATTTGATCGAAGCCGTCACGAAAGCGAATCCGAAAACGATCGTCGTAATGACTTCGGGCGCGCCCGTTTTGATGGACAAATGGATAAATAAAACGCCGTCGGTTTTGCAGGCTTTTTATTACGGGCAAGAAGGCGGAAATGCGATCGCCGATGTTTTGTTCGGCAAAATCTCGCCGTCGGGAAAATTACCCGCAACATTTTTGAAGCGTTGGGAAGATTCAAATGCTTTCGGGCGTTATCCCGGCGATGGCAAAACGGTCGATTACAGCGAAGGGCTTTTGGTCGGTTATCGCTGGTTCGATACGAAAAAAATCGAACCTCTTTTTCCATTCGGTCACGGACTTTCTTACACGAATTTCAAATATTCCGCGCTGAAATTGACGAAAGGAAAAGACGCAAATCTGACTATTCAGTTTGAAATCGAAAACACAGGCAAACGCGACGCGGCAGAAGTTGCACAAATTTATGTGCAAGACGTTCAATCGAGTTTGCCGCGACCGTTGAAAGAACTCAAAGGTTTTCAAAAAGTTTTCCTAAAAGCAGGCGAAAAGAAAACGGTTTCCGTCGCGCTCGATCATAATTCTTTTGCTTTTTACAATCCAGAAAAACAAAGTTGGATTGCCGAAAAAGGTGATTTCAAGATTTTAGTCGGCAGTTCTTCGCGCGACATTCGTTTGACGGGGAATTACAAATTGAATCGAACTTTTGTTCAAAAATAAAATGAATCGAAGAACTTTTTTGAATGGATTGAGTGTTGCATTCGGCGGCGCGGTTTTGCTGAATAATAAATCTGTTTCGGGGAAAATATTTGCGGCGAAAAAGTTGAAAAAGATCGGTTTGCAGCTTTACACGGTCAGACGCGAACTGGAGAAAAATTTTGAAGAAACTTTGCAAAAAGTTGCGGCTTTGGGAATAAATGAAGTCGAATTTGCAGGATATTTCGGACAGAAACCCGAAGAAATCAAAAAGCTGCTAAAACTTCTGAAACTAAATTCACCGTCGGCGCATATCGATACGGAAACGCTTCGTAAAACTTTACCGAAAGCGATTGAAAACGCGAAAATTATCGGGCATAAATATTTGGTTTTGGGATATTTACCCGAACAAGAACGAAAAAGTTTGGACGATTATAAAAAGCTTGTCGAACTTTTAAATAAAGCAGGCGAAGAATGCAAAAAATCAGATTTGCAGTTTGCCTATCACAATCACGATTTCGAGTTTAAAGCGACGGAAGGAAAAATTCCATACGATCTGATCTTGGCGGAAACCGACGCGGAAAAAGTGAAAATGGAACTCGATCTTTATTGGATTACCAAAGCCGGATTCGATCCGTTTAGGTATTTTGAAAAATATCCGAAACGCTTTCCGCTCGTTCACGTCAAAGATATGGACAACTCTTCCGAAAAATCCTTTACCGAAGTCGGTCGCGGCACGATCGATTTCAAGCAAATATTTGCAAAATCGAAACTTGCGGGAATCGAGCATTATTTTATCGAACAAGATAAAACCCCTGCCGAGCCGCTTGAAAGCGTCAAAATCAGTTTAAAATTTTTGCGAGAAATGCGTTTTTAAAATTAAAAGGGAAATCTATATTAAAGTCGAAAAAAAATTACTGCAATTTCGATTTCTGCTCCAAAACAAAACTCAAACGTATAATGTTTCGCAGTTCGCCTTCCGTTTTTTCCGATTCAACCGCATCGTAAACGTGCATATTTTGAAAAACAGGGCTGACGACAAAATTGCCGACGGCTTTATCGAGCAAAACGATAACTTCTTTTACATCTTTAATTTCGGTAAATTTTTTGTCGGTTTTTTTAGGTGTTTCTTCATTGGTAAGCAATAGATTCGTGTCGAGCCGTTTGGCGCATTCGTTGAGATTTGAAGCAAGCTCGGCGATGCGTTGATAATTGATGTTTTTTCCCGTAACGTAGGTTTTTACGATCGTGTTTTGCAGTTTTTGAACAAGTTCGAAATCTTTTTTGATCTGTGAATAATTTAATTTACGGGTTTCGACAACTTTCAATCCGTAATTTTGAAGTTTGATGCGTTCGAGTTCCATCGAGCGGATTCTGATTCCGTTGTCGTAATCGTCACGCCCGTTTTTGGCGATCGAACCATTTGCAACGCCGGGAACGTCTTGAGCAAAAATGTTTACGCCGGAAAATAAAAGAATGCCGAATACAAAAATTAGATTTTTCACCAAGAATTCCTCCGTTTTTATCGGCGAAATATGATATTTCGCACAATTTTTTTTTATGAAATAAATTTAACACATTTAAGAATATCTGTGAAAACAAAAATTTACGACAAATCAAATCCGCATTTTGATTCCGTTTATTTTTCCGAAATTTGTGGCTGAAAACGACTGATCTGCCATTTAATCTTTCCGTTTGAAAAATCGTTTTTCAGCGAATATTTATTTTGAGAATTTATCAGTTCAATCGTTTGCAAGTTTGAATTTGGCAACGCAAATTTACCCGAAACATTTGCATTGTCGGTGCTGAA
>DAITPE010000245.1:0-8371 GCA_036833775.1 Pyrinomonadaceae bacterium
GGTTTGTTCGGAAGTTTATTTACACCGTCGAATCTTTTTGCGTCGAACCGCGAAAAAGAAATATTTGAAGACAAAAAAACCGACGACCGTAAATATTGGATCGAACTTTTAGATAAAATTTCAAATCCGATCTTGGCGAATATGAGCAAAGGCGAGCTTCAGAAAAATATGAAGGTCGAATATTCGCCGATCTGGGACAAACGCGATAAAAAAGTTGCATATATGGAAGCATTCGGACGGCTGATCGCCGGACTTGCGCCGATCGTTACTTTGCCCGACGACAACTCCGCCGAAAGCAAGATTCGTGCGCGTTGGCGCATTCAAATTCAGCAAAGTTTGGCGCACGCCGTCGATCCGAAAAGTCCCGATTATCTGCAATGGGGCGACAACAAAACGCGTCAACCGCTCGTCGATGCGGCGTATATCGCGCAGGCTCTTTTGACCGCGCCGAAAGTGTTGTGGGAACCTTTGAACAAAACGACGAAAGATCAAATAATTTACGAATTTAAGAAAATCCGCCAGATCGAACCTTACAACAATAATTGGGTTCTTTTTGCCGCGACGATCGAAAGTTTTCTGCTTTTTATCGGCGAAGAAATCGACGCTTCGCGCATCGATCCGGCAATCGAAACGATCAATAAATGGTATGTCGGCGACGGTTGGTATAAAGACGGCGAAAAATTTCATTTCGATCATTACAACGGCTACGTGATTCATCCGATGTTGGTCGAAGTTTTGCGGGTAAATGTCGATAAAGGTAGAAAAGACAAGGCTTTATACGAAACCGCTTACAAACGGATGCAGCGTTACGGCGAGATTCAGGAACGATATATTTCGCCCGAAGGCACTTTTCCGGTCGTCGGACGATCTTCGACGTATCGCGTCGGCGCATTTCAGCCGCTTGCACAACTCGCGCTCGACGATAAATTGCCCGAAACAGTTTCGCCCGCGCAAGTTCGATGTGCGCTAACTGCGGTAATGAAACGAGTTTTCGTGCCGAACACTTTCAACAAAGAAGGTTTTCTGACGCTCGGCGTGGTCGGCGACCGGCAAAGCGCGATCACGGATGTTTACACGAATACGGGAAGTTTGTATATCACTTCGCTCGCGTTTTTGCCGCTCGGTTTGCCGCCGACGCATAAATTTTGGACTGATCCTTTTACCGAATGGACGCAGTTGAAAGTTTGGAGCGGAAAACCTATCGTGCGCGATCACGCAGTTGATTATTAAATTTTTGCCTGCGAAAGTAACGAAATGAACGAAAATGCTTGCCGTTTTTCGTGTAAATTTATAGGCAATATCTTTAAAAATTATGATTCTAAATTTTGAAGCAGAAGCAGTTGAAGTCGAAGAAAACGATCTCGGCGTTTTGGTTGTCGGGTTTTACACGGAAGAAAATTATTTGATGATTCAGCAAAGTTTGGATATTAACGACGCGGTTTATCATATCGAGCGCGACGATCAATCTTATGGCGGTTACGGCGGTGTTGAAAAGATCGAACTTTCGCGTAGTAAAATCGAAGTTCAATTAGACGAAACGGGCAAAGAAACTCTGGATTGCGACAGCATAAATGTCGATTTTGAAACCGACGACGAAACTTACGAGCTTTTGAGCGAAAAATTGAAACTCATATTCGGAAATTCTTTAACCGTCAATTAAACGATGAAACTTTCGTGGAAACGCTGTGATCTACAGCTTAAACACACTTTTCGAATCGCCCGAAATGCGCGGAATTTCGTGCCCGTCGTTATTTTAACGCTCGAACACGACGGAATAATTGCTTACGGCGAAGCGTCGCCGAATGTACGTTACGGCGAAGATGTCGAAACCTTAAACGCCTTCTTTTCAAAAATTAATCTTGAACAGTTCGATTCGCCGTTTGCAGTTGATGAAATTTTGAATTACGTCGATTCGCTCGCCGTCGGCAACAATTCGGCAAAATGCGCGGTCGATATTGCTTTGCACGATTGGATCGGCAAAAAACTCGATATTCCGCTTTGGAAAATGTTCGGTTTAAATCCTGCAAATGCCCCATTTTCTTCATTTACGATTGCGATCGACGAAAAAGAAATCGTTCGGCAAAAAGTTCTCGAAGCGACGGATTTTCCAATCTTGAAAATAAAAGTCGGCTTGGAAAACGACCGTGAAATGGTCGAAACGATTCGCGAAATCACCGACAAACCGCTTTACGTTGACGCAAACGAAGGTTGGAAAACGCGCAAAAAAGCTTTGGAATCGGTGCGTTGGCTGAAAGATAAAAACGTCACGTTTATCGAACAACCGATGCCCGCCGCGCAGTTTGAAGACATAAAGTTCTTACGCGATCATTCCGAAATTCCTCTAATCGCCGACGAAAGCGTTTTGCATTTGGAAGATGTCCCGAAACTTTCCGAAGCCTTCGATGGAATCAACATCAAACTGATGAAATCAGGCGGAATCCGTGAAGCCGTAAAGATGATTCACACCGCGAAAGCCTTGAAAATGAAAGTGATGATGGGTTGTATGATCGAGACTGCCGTCGGAATTTCCGCCGCCGCTCAACTGTCGCCGCTGCTCGATTACTGCGATTTGGACGGAAATGTTTTGATCTCAAACGATCCTTTCGACGGCTCAAGAAACATCAAAGGCAGATTGAAATTGACGGAAAAATCGGGCTTAGGCGTTTCTCCGAAAGAAAGTTAGCCGCAAAAAGGCACAAAATATCACAAAATATTTGCTTTTTCGCAGAGTGGAATCGTTCTAAGTTAAAGATTAACTTTCTCTGAAAATCTTTTCTTAATTCGTGTCTTTTCGTGTTCATTCGTGGCAAAATATAAAAATTATGAGCGAAGAAATCGTAAATTCATCGAAAGCACCGGAACCTGTCGGGCTTTATCCGCACGCGCGCAAGGTCGGCAATCTTTTGTTTCTTTCAGGTGTCGGACCTCGTGAACGCGGAACAAAAAAAATTCCCGGTGTGAACTTGGGCGAAAACGGCGAGATTTTGTCTTACGACATCGAAACGCAATGCCGTTCGGTCTTTCAAAATGTGCGATATATTTTAGAAGATGCGGGTTCGTCTTGGGACAAAATCGTTGACGTGACGGTTTTTTTGACGAATATGAGGGACGATTTTCAGACTTACAACAAAATTTACGCCGAATATTTCAAAGACAATCTGCCTTGCCGCACGACCGTTGAAATAAACTGTCTGCCGACGCCGATCGCGATCGAATTAAAGGTTATCGCGACGATCGATTAAATGACTTTCAAGATACGAAAAGCCGTTTTCGACGACATACCGAAAATCGAAAAACTCATCGCCGAATCAGTTCGCGGATTGAGCGGCGATGATTATAACGCCGAGCAAATCGAGCTTTCGATCAAAACGGTTTTCGGTGTCGATCGCGAATTGATTTCCGACGGAACTTACTTTGTCGTCGAAGCTGAAGACGGAATAATCGCGGGTTGCGGCGGTTGGAGCAAACGCAAAACTCTTTACGGCGCAAGTGTTTATGCACAGAGTCGTGATTCCGAATTGTTGAATCCCGAAATCGATGCCGCAAAGATTCGCGCGTTTTTTATTCATCCCGAATTTGCGCGAAAAGGAATCGGCACGATGATCTTGGAAGCGTGCGAAACGGAAGCAAAAGCGCACGGTTTTAAATCCGCCGAGATGATGGCGACGCTTCCCGGCGTTAAGCTTTACGCGGTTCGCGGATATTCGGGCGACGAAAAAGTCAGCGTCCCGCTCGGCGAAAATCTCGATATAATTTGTATCAAAATGAGGAAAAATCTTTAATGAAATACGTGGCATTTTTGCGTGGAATAAACGTCGGCGGAAAAAATAAGGTCAAAATGGAAACTTTGCGCGAAGTTTGCGCCGCGCTCGGTTTTGAGAACGTCAAAACCTATATCAACAGCGGAAATATTATCTTTGAAACGTCGAAAAGCAGTGATAAAAAACTCGCTGAAAAAATTTCCGAAGCGATCGAAAAAGAATTCGGGTTGCAGATAAAAACCATTGTGCGTTCGGTCGCGGAGTTCGAGGAAATCGTTAAAAACAATCCGTTTGCGGGACAATTTGAAAATGACAAAGATTTGCACGTTTTCTTTTTGGACGAAGAAATGCCAAGCGAAAAAGCTGAACTTTTGCTTTCAAACAATACCGAAAACGAACAGTATTTCGTGCGCGGAAAAGAAATATTTTGTCTGCTCAAAATCAGCGTTTTAGACAGTTTGATGGGCAAAGATTACATCGCAAAAAGACTGAAAGTTTCATCGACGGCGCGAAATTGGCGGACGGTCAATAAAGTTTTGGAATTTTAACCTAAATTAATTATGAAATTAAAGAACATCATTTTACTTATAACTTTGTGTCTATTTTTCTCGAACTGCTCAATCGCACAGAATAAAAGCAGTCAAAATCCTGAACCTAAAATAAACAATCCAAACAGTTCACCATTTAATGTTGAAACTCTGTTGAAAAAACAGATTTTGCTGACAAATAATGTAGAATTTACAAATAATCGAGCAATGAATGGTGCAAGTGGATTTTTAATTAAACACAGCAGTTCTACCTTTGCAGTAACTGCCAGACATTTGTTGGGCGAAGCAGGCGGTGTCGAACCTGAAGTCAAAATAAATGATTTGAGCAGTTCTTTGAAAAAATGGGAAATGATGCCGAGGGTTGTGACAAATGCCGCCAAAGAAACGGTCAAACTCGATGCAAAAGGTTTAGATTTTTCAAATTCGCTTAACGACATCGTACTTTTGAAAGTTATTTCAACTAATTTTGAAATCGAAGTATTAACGCCGAATTTCAACTTACCAACAGTTGGTGAAAAATTATTTTTAATCGGTTGTCCTTACAGCGAGACTAAGTGCAAACAAAATCCATATCCGCTTGAGTTTGTTGAGTCTGATGAATCTGAAAATCTTCTGATTTTTGAAATAAAATCAACTGTCGATTTAAGAGGATTCAGCGGTGCGCCTGTGGTAAATGCAAAAGGCGAGGTTTACGGCGTGCTTGTTTCGGGTGGAGCAGCGGAAGGCAAAAATTATGCGGTTGCCACGAATATTAATGAAATTAAAAAGATAAAATTTTAGTAAATCAATGAAAAATGTAATTCTGCCAATTTTGTTTTTGTTATTGCTTTTTTCTAATATTTTCGCCCAACGCAAGACTGAAAATGTTATTTTAATTACGCTCGACGGTGCGCGTTGGCAGGAGATTTTCGGCGGATTTGACGGCGAGCTTTATAAAAAGATCGAAAAGGACGCGGTGAAACGCAAAGTTTACAAAACTTATTTTGCGCCGACACCGCAAGCGCGGCGTGAAAAGTTGATGCCGTTTTTTTGGCAGGTTTGGATGAAAAACAATGGTTCGATCGCCGGAAATCGTGAGCTGAAAAGTGAAGTCAATACGACGAACAATCATCTTTTTTCGTTTCCGGGTTATTCCGAAATTCTCACGGGCGAAGCGCACGACGACGTGATCGACAGCAATGACCGCATTCAAAACAAATTCCCTTCCGTTCTGCAATTCTTGCAAACAAAGATGAAATTGAATCAAAATCAAGTCGCGTCGTTTGCTTCTTGGGAAGTGATGAACGAAATTGCGACCAATAAAAAAGACGCTTTTTTGATAAATGCGGGCTACGAAAATTACAAAAGCGAAGATTCTGAAATCAACATTTTGAACAAAGCGCAGATCGAAGCACCGACACCTTGGGATTCGGTGCGGCACGATTATTACACGTTTCGCTTTGCGCTCACGCATCTTAAAACTTATCATCCGCGCGTTTTGCACATCGGATTCGGCGAAACGGACGATTGGGCGCACGACAAAAATTACGAAATGGTTATCGACGCACTTCATCGCACCGACGGATATTTCAAGGAATTGTGGCAGTTTTTGGAATCGGACAAACAGTATAAAGGCAAAACGACGATCATCGTCACCGTCGATCACGGGCGCGGTTCGACCGAAAAAGACTGGCACAGTCACGGCGACAAAATCCCCGAAGCGCGTTATATCTGGACGGCTTTCATCTCGCCCGATTCCGCGCTTCGAGGCGAATGGAAAGATGCAGAAACCATTTATCAAAACCAAATCGCCGCAACCATCAGCAATTTACTGGGTTTCGATTACTCCGAACAAAACGCGAGCGCGGGCAAACCGATCGCAAAGGTTTCGGTTAAATAAACGAAAGGCTTTTTAATCGAAATTACGCCGAAAAACTTTCAAACATTTCGCTTCTTAAATATAAAACTTTAGATTTACTACCGAATTTACATCTCGAAAGTCTAAATTTACATCTTCGAGATGTATCTTTACATCTGTTTATATCTAAATTTAGGTCTTTGAGATGTAAATTTAGATGCGTGTATGTCTAAATTTAGACTTTTGAGATGTAAATTTAGATGTTTATAGGTGTAAATTTAGACCTTTGAGATGTAAACTTACATTTATCTATATCTAAATTTACATCTCAAAGGTCTAAACTATCGGTAATTTCAAGCGCGGTTTATCTAATTCGGAAAAAGGCTGGAAGATTTCCGCGTTTTTTTGATAGATTTTGCTTCTCGTTCCGTCCGAATTCAATTAAAATGTTGTGAAAAACATAAATAATAAAGCTATGCCAATTACCAGACCTTTTAATTTCAAACAATGGATCGAAGAAAATCGTCATCTGCTGAAACCGCCGGTCGGGAATAAATGCGTTTACGAAGACGCGGAATTTATCGTGATGGTCGTCGGCGGACCTAATTCGCGCAAAGATTATCACTTTGACGAAGGCGAAGAATTTTTCTATCAATTGGAAGGCGACATTCTCGTTAAAATCCAAGAAGACGGCAAAGCGGTTGACGTTCCCGTTCGTGAAGGCGACATTTTTCTGCTGCCGCCGCGCGTTCCGCACAATCCCGTGCGCGGCGAAAACACCGTCGGACTCGTCATCGAAAGAAAACGCCGCGACGGCGAAAAAGACGGACTTCTCTGGTTTTGCGAAAGCTGCAACGCGAAACTCTACGAAGAATATTTTGAACTCGAAGACATCACCACGCAGTTTCAAGGCGTTTTCAAACGATTTTACAACGACGAAAACTTAAGAACCTGCAAATCTTGCGGACAAATTATGGAGCTGCCGCCCGTCGTGAGTTAGTTTGTTTACAAAAAAGATTGCAATTTTAAATACTAACAAGCGTTCTTTGTCTTTCGGAGAAAATCACAATGCAAAAATTCTTAACGATCTGCTTCTTTTCGTTTTTTATTCTTCTTTTCGGATTCGATCAGGCAAAGGCGTGCAGTTGTAAAGGCGGCGCAAATCCGTGCGGATTCTTTCGCGCTCAAAGCGGTGCGGCGTTTATCGGAACGGTCACGAATTCGGTTGATTCAAATGAAAAATACGGTCAGCCCGGAAAAGCGCGTAAAATCACGATCAAAGTAGAAGAAGTTTTCAAAGGAACTTTACCCGATGAAATAATCACTTCGGACGACGGTTTCCGATGCGACAATTTTCCGTTCGCGGTTGGAAAAACATATCTGATCTACTCGAGCGGCGTGTTGGCAAATACGGAAAATATCGTTCCCGTCGGTTTATGCAGCGGGACGACGTTAGCTGAAAACGCGCAGGATTCAATAAATTTTCTGCGGCAGTTAAAAGCGGGAAAGTCACCTTCGGTTCTCTATGGCAAACTGCAAAAACCGACCGATCACGAAAAGCGTTCGTTCGAGCCTTTACCGCAAACCAAGATCGTTTTGACAAAACTCTATTCGATCGAAAACGGTCTATACAAAACCCCGAAAAAGAAAGACCGATTATTTACAACTGTGACGGACGAAAACGGTGATTACAAATTTGAAAATCTGCCGAGCGCACAATACAAGCTCAGTGCCGAATTGCCGAACGAACTATGGATGCCCGAAAGCGGTGAGTTTTTTGCCGGCGAAACGCCGTCTTGCGACAATTATTCATTGATTGCTTACACAAACGGCAAGATCAGCGGAAAAGTAGTGAGCCACGAAGGAATTCCGGTCGGCTTTTTGAAACTTAGAATTTCGCCGACCGAAAAAAATGCGCCGTCTTATTCCGATGAAACTCAAACCGACAAAGACGGAAACTACACTTTTAACGGAATGTCCGCAGGAAAATATAAAATTAGTGTTTATTTGCCTTTTTATAGTTTGGACAACACAAAGCCGAGTCCTTTTGAATCAAGTTTTCCTTTTTCGAGCTACTTTTTCGGCGACACATTTAACGATAGTCAGGCTCAGATCGTAAATCTCGGATTTACCGAAAAACTTCAAAACATAAACCTAAAAATGCCCGCTTTTCCCGTCAAACAAAAAGTCGTTGGAACAATTGTGTGGGAAGACGGAACGCCTGT
>DAITPE010000246.1:0-8359 GCA_036833775.1 Pyrinomonadaceae bacterium
AAAGTCCGCAAAGAAAAAACTCAAGACGCAAAGTTCGCAAAGTATTATTGCTAAGCTTGATTCACATAAATAAAAGCTAAACTAAGAATTATGCCAAACCGAATTTCTAAAAAGAAGATACAAGTTTACATTGCGGACGATCATCCGGTCTTTTTGAAAGGCTTGCGGATGATCATCGAAGCGAACAAAAAGCTCGAGATAATCGGCGAAGCGTATGACGGCGAAACGGCTTTTGTCGAGATTCAGGCGCAAAACCCGGACGTGGCGGTCTTGGATGTGAGTATGCCCGAAAAGAACGGTTTCGAGGTCGTCCGCGCACTGCAAAACCGCAATCTTGCCGTCCGCGTTATTTTTTTGACGATGCACGACGAAGAAGCGACGCTCAATTCTGCGCTCGATCTCGGCGTACAGGGTTACATTTTAAAGGACAGCGCGATCGCCGAAATCACCGCCGCGATCGAAACCGTTCACAAAGGCGCGAATTATATTTCGCCGAAGCTTTCGACCTTTCTCGTGAGCCGCAGTCAAAATCAAAAGAGTTTTCAAAACAAACTCGACAATCTGACCCAGACCGAAACAAAGATATTGGCGCGCATCGGCGAACATAAAACGACCAATCAGATCGCCGAAGAACTCTTTGTCAGCCCGCGCACGATCGACCGCCACCGTTATAATATCTGCCAAAAACTCGACCTTCACGGCATCAATTCGCTCGTCAAATTTGCGATCGAGAACAAAAAGAAAATTACGTGAAAGTAAGTAACTATACTTACGAAAAATAAGTATCTGCGGGCGTTTTCAATCCGTTTGACTTGTCACATAATACACTTGCTTATCAATCGTCCTATAAAAGCATAAACACCACCCCTAAAGCAGTTTAATTGGAAAACTGATTGAATATGATTGTGTCTAAACCGACAGGTTATTACAAAAATGTTTATCTGAAAGAGGATGATTATCTTTCAGGAAGCGAGCTGAACCGGATCAACCGCCAAAGATGGTTTTGGCGATCATTGTTAATTTTGCCCGTGGTTTTATTTGCGGTTTTAGTTATTTTTCAAATTATAAAAAGTTTCGGATGAATAAAACTCTGCTTGTTTGAATCGATAGTTTCTCTCTTACCTTACGATGTATTGTTTGAGCGTTAAAAACCTTACACCTTCGACTGATGACGGGCAGAAGCCAGAACTTATCTTCTTTTATTGACAATTAAAAATTTGGGGTAAATTTTTAATTGTCAATATTCAGGGGCGCAAAGGATAAGTTCTGACTTCTGCCCGTCATTTTTTTCAAATACCCCGAACCCGTTGGATCGCATCCCGAACCCGTTGAATCCAATACTGAAGGCGTTAAATCGTAACTCGAAGGCGTTGAATCGCAACTCGAAGGCGTTAAATCGTAACTCGAAGGCGCGGTAACGCAACTTGAACGGGTTGAAAGCCAACTTGAACGGGTTAAATCGCAACTTGAAGGCGTTGGAAGCCAACTCAAACGGGTTGGAAGCCAACTTGAAGTAGTTGGGAAGCAACTTGAAGGGGTTGGCAAGCAACTCGAAGTAGTTGACACGTAACTCGAAGTAGTTGGGAAGCAACTCGAGGGGCTTTTTTGTTTACTCGATGACTTCCACACCTTTCCAAAAAGCGACGTAATTTTCGATGTTCTTCGCGTCTTCCTTCGTTTCGGGATAAAACCAAGCCGCGTCATTGTTAATCTTTTGATCGACGACGACATCGTAATAACTCGCCGTTCCTTTCCAGCCGCAAACGGTGTGCGTTTGGCTCGGCGCGAAAAATTCCGCTTTGATCGAATCGTGCGGAAAATAATGATTGCCTTCGACGACGATCGTGTCGTTCGATTCGGCGATGATCTGATTGTTCCAAATTGCTTTCATATTGTTTGTTTACCCTAAAAATCGTGCACGAACGTCGGGCGTCGGCATCATACACGCGTCTTGTTTGCCGAAAAGTTTGTAACGGAATTTGGCAAAAAGTTTGTAAGCAAAATCACGCAAAAACGAAGGCACAACACGAAAAATATAGAAATATTTCCAAAATCCGTCGAGCTTTCGTGAAATTCTCAAAGCCGCCGTTGAATGCGTGTAAGCCTTTTCGTCTTCGATCAAGATGACGGAATCGGTTTCAAACTTATCGATTCCGTGTTTGTCCAAAAGATTTTGCCCGATCTTCGATTGCAGCGGCGCAAACTTAAAATAATTTGCCTTGTCGTGCTCGATAATAAAATTCACCGAACCGTTGCAGAAATTACAAACCCCGTCGAACAAAACAATCGCGCTCATATTCACAATTTTATTTACTTTTTATGAAAATGTCTTTTATACTTGGTAGAAAATTGAATTGAAAGGTGAAGATATGAAGCGCACTGCAATTTTACTTTTAGTTTTTTTGTTTTTAACGGCAAACTTTTACGGGCAAAATAAACAAGACAGCCCGACCGAAACTGTCAAGGAATTTTGGTCGATTCTGTTGAGTGAACAAACCGACCAAGCAATTTCAAATTTCACAGCAGACAAAGTATATGACGGAAAATCACTTTCTGCCGAGATCGAATTTATTCGGGCGGGGAAATTAAAGATCGACTATGTGTTGAATTCAGAAATCAATGATTCAATGGCAAAAGTTGAAGTAAAAACCATCGATAATTCAAACTCCGAGATTTATTATTTGGTTTACCTTTCCAAACAAAAAAAATCTCAAAAATGGAAGATATTTACTATTGTGAGAGAATTTTTGAAACCCGAACCGATCAAAAAGATCGATAAACCTTTTTTTCGGGAAAAACCGTCAAATCGAAACTTGAATTGTTTAATTTGCTCGTAATCTTGCAATCTGAAACCTTTTATTTTATCGTTACGTAATTACAGTTCAAAGCATTACCAATTTACAATTTGAAAGGATGATCTGAAAGAAGTTTCCGGCTTTACGGCTCTCGGTTTGTCTTTTCCATTTCGGCAAAAAAGTTTATGAAATTTAAGTTATTTCTGTTCGCTTTCGCAGCGATCGGTTCGCTTTTCAGCTTGACGGCTTTGGCGCAAACGTATGCAATTACGAACGCGAAGATCGTGACTGTTTCGGGCGAAAACATCGAAAAAGGAACGGTCGTGATCCGCGACGGATTGATCGAAGCGGTCGGCGCAAACGTGAAAACTCCCGCTGACGCACGCGTTTTCGATGCCAACGGTCTGACGGTTTATCCCGGCTTTATCGATACTTTGACGAGTCAAGGTTTGCCATCTGCTCCGGCGCAAGCACCGCGTCAACCCGGCGGCGGTCCGCAGATTCCACAGCAAACCGCGCCGACATCGAATTCTAATTATCCCGACGGTTTACAGCCCGAAAAAACGGCTTTCGACGATCTGAAAGCGGGCGAAGCGCAATTTGAAGCGACGAGAAACGCAGGTTTTACGACGGTTTTAACGGTCGGCAGAACCGGAATTTTCAACGGACAATCGGCAATCATCGATCTCGCTGGCGATTCGGTTTCGGCAATGACGGTAAAATCGCCGTTTGCACAGCACGTTTCGTTTACAACTCTGCGCGGTTTAGGTTATCCGAATTCTTTGCTCGGAACTTTCTCCGCTTTTCGCCAAATGCTGCTCGATGCCAAGCGTTTGCAGGAACTAGAGAAAATGTATCAAGCGAATCCGAAAGGAATGAAACGTCCCGATTCGGACAAATCGCTCGAAGCATTGTTTCCTGTAATTAACGGAACGATGCCGGTCGTTTTCAATGCAAACAACGAAAACGAAATCGTCCGCGCTCTGAATCTGGCAAAAGAATTTAATCTGAAAGCGATCATCGCGGGCGGACAAGAATCGTGGAAAGTTTCCGACAGATTAAAAAAGCAAAACGTTCCCGTTTTGCTTTCGCTCAATTTTCCGAAACGAACCGCTTCCGCTTCGCCCGAAGCCGATCCCGAAACTCTGGAAATCTTGCGTTTCCGCGCCGAAACGCCGAAAACTGCGTCGAAATTAGCGGTCGCGGGCGTTCCGTTCGCGTTTCAAACAGGCGGCGGAACGACTTCGGATTATTTTGCGAACGCTTTAAAATCAGTCGAAAACGGTTTGTCGAAAGAATCGGCTTTGAAAGCAATGACGCTCGGCGCGGCGCAGATTTTAGGAGTTTCCGATCGTTTGGGTTCGATTGAAGCTGGAAAAATCGCAAACTTAACAGTCGTGAAAGGCGATCTTTTCGGAAAGGAAAAAACGATCACGCACGTTTTCGTTGACGGAAAACTTTTCGAGCAGAAAGAACCGCCGAAACGTCCCGAAGGCGGACGCAATCAACCGCCGCCGACCGGACAACCCGCAGTTGCCAACGTCGGCGGAAATTACGCGATCACGATCGACATTCCCGGACAATCGCTGACCGGAACTTTGGCGTTCACGCAGCAAGGTTCGCAGTTGTCGGGAAGTATGCAGACGCAGCTCGGAAATTCTGTGATCAAAGACGGCAAAGTGACCGCTGACGGTTTCAGTTTTTCGACTTCGGTTCAATACGGCGGTTCGACGTTCGACATCAATGTTTCGGGTAAAGTTGCCGGAAATCAGATCAGCGGAGTCATCGATTCGCCGCAAGGTTCGATTCCGTTTTCAGGCACGAAAAATCCGTAAGTTTCAATTAAAAAGTTTAAGGTAAAAAGAATAAACACAGGAAAATAAAGATGAGAAAATTATTCGTCTTCCTATTAATGATTTCGATCATTTCAATTTCGCCGTCGCTCGTTTTTGCACAAGCGAATAGCGAGGTTTTGATCAAAAATGCGACCGTTTTGACTGCTGCGAAAGGCACTTTGGAAAATACCGACATTTTGATTCAAAACGGCAAGATCGCAAAGATCGGCAAGAATTTAAAGGCTTCGGCAAACGCGCAAGTTTTCGACGCGAGCGGAAAATTCGTTTCGCCCGGAATCATCGACGCGCATTCGCATTCGATGCTCGACGCGATCAACGAAGGTTCGTATTCGGTCACGTCGATGACGGCTGTCAAAGACGTTTTGAATCCGCACGATATTGCAATTTACCGCGCTTTGGCAGGCGGCGTGACGAGCGCGAATCTGCTTCACGGCTCGGCAAATTCGATCGGCGGACAAAACGCAACCGTGAAATTCAAATACGGCAAACCCGTCGAAGAATTTCTGATTCCCGACGCGCCGCCCGGAATTAAATTTGCGATGGGCGAAAACGTCAAACGCTCGAATTTTCAGATTCAAGGACAAGCACCGCGTTATCCGCGCACGCGAATGGGCGTGATCGAAACGATGCGCGACGCTTTTTTGCGGGCGAAAGATTACAAACAATCTTGGGACGATTTCAAGGCAGGAAAAACCAAAGTTCAGCCGCGCAAGGATTTGGAATTAGAGCCGCTCGTCGAGATTCTCGAAGGAAAACGGCTCGTTCACGCGCACGGTTATCGTTCGGACGAACATCTGAATTTGCTTCTTCTTGCGGACGAATTCGGTTTCAAAGTCGCAACTTTGCAGCACGGACTCGAAGCTTACAAGATCGCACCCGAAATCGCCAAACGCGGAACAGGCGTTTCGATCTTTTCGGATTATTGGAGTTACAAACTCGAAGCTTACGACGCGATTCCGTATAATGCCGCGATTCTTTGGAAAAACGGCGTCGTGGTTTCGATCAATTCGGACGACGACGAACGTATGCGCCGTTTGAATCTGGATGCGGCGAAAGTTATGAAATACGGCGGCGTTCCCGAAGAAGAAGCGTTGAAAATGATCACGCTGAATCCGGCGAAACAACTCGGAATCGACAAACGAACGGGTTCGATCGAAGTCGGGAAAGATGCGGATATTTTGATCTGGAGCGGTCATCCGTTCAGCCCGTTTTCGCGCGTTGAAACGACGATGATCGAAGGCGAAGTTTACTTCGACCGCAACAAAGACATCGCCAAGCGCGCCGATCTCGCGAAGGAAAGAGAAGAATTAGAAAAACTCGACGCGAACAAAGCGCCGGGAAGCGGCGGAACTTCGCCGCGCATTCCGAGCGAAAAACGCAGCGGTGAGCGCGATGAAGCAGACTTGAAAGACGGAGGAAACCGATAATGAATTCAAAATTCAAAATTCAAAATTCAAAATTAGCTCAAACATTCGTGTTTTTTCTGTTTACTGCTTACTGCTTACTGCTTACTGCTTACGCGCAAAGCGGCGGAACACAGCAAAATTTAACGGGTAAAGCCGGAACTTTTGCGATCGTCGGCGCGCGAGTCGTGACCGTTTCGGGCGAAGTCATCGAAAACGGAACGGTTGTCATTCAAAACGGAAAAATTTCTGCGGTCGGCGCAAATGTTTCGGTTCCTTCGGGCGCAGAAAGAATCGACGGGAAAGGCTTGAGCGTTTATCCGGGAATGATCGATGCGTCAACGAATATGGGACTTTCGGAAATTTCCGGCGGTGTCAACGGCTCGGTCGATGTTGCCGAAACGGGCGCGGTCAATCCGAACGCGAAGGCGATCAAAGGCATCAATCCGCATTCGTCGCACATTAACGTGACGCGCGTAAATGGAATCACGACCGTCGTTTCGATGCCGACGGGCGGAACGGTCGCAGGTCAAGCCGCAATCGTTAATCTGAACGGTTCGACGCAAACGGAAATGTCTTTTGTTCCCGAATTCGGACTCGTGATTAATTTTCCGCGCATCGCCACCTTCGGCGGTTTCAATCCGTTCGCGGGAGCGCAGACGATCGATTTTAACGAAGCCGTCAAACGCCGTGACACACAGCTCGACGAGATCAAAAAGCTTTTCAAAGAAGCCGAAACTTACGCGGCGGCGAAAGAGGCTTTTGCCAAAGACAAAACGCTTCCGTATCCGAAAACGAACATTCAGCTCGAAGCGATGATTCCGTATATTCGCGGCGAAAAACCGATCCTTTTTACGGCTGAACGCGAACGCGATATTCGCGGCGTGATCAAATTTGTCGAAGAAAACAAAACCAAAGGCATCATCGTCGGCGGTCAGGAAGCGTGGAAAGCGGCGGAAGGTTTGAAGAAAAACAATATTTCCGTGATTTTTACGAACATCTACGCGCTGCCCGTGCGCGACGACGATCCGTATGATTATCTGCTCGAAGCACCGTCGAAAATGCAGAAAGCAGGTTTGCTTTTTGCGATCTCGACCGGCGAAGAAGGCGGAAATGTCCGCGATCTGCCGTATCAAGCGGGAATTGCGGGTGCATTCGGTTTGTCGAAAGAAGACGCGCTTAAATCCGTCACGCTTTATCCGGCGCAAATCTTAGGAATTTCCGATAAAGTCGGTTCGATCGAACAAGGAAAAATCGCAAACATCGTCGTCACCGACGGCGATCTGCTCGATCCGCGCACAAACGTCAAACACGTTTTTATCAACGGTCGTATGATTCCTTTAACGAGCCGTCATACCGAACTTTACGACGCTTTCAAGGATAGAAAATAAAACGTAAAAGTTGAGTTTTTACGATAAAAAAAGAAACGGTGTGTGAATTATTTGCCGGCATTAATTAAATATTCACACACCGTTTCTTTTTTTTGTTTTAGAATCCTAAAAAAAGGTTCTAAATATTATTCTTAAAAGTCTTTGCGCTGATCGATATAACCCGAATAAAGCCACGTTTGCGGACCGAAAACGGGATCGTCGATATAGACTTTGTAATAATTTCCGACTCCCGCGGCTTGGCTCAAACCGTAAGCCGTTCCCGCACAACCGTTGCAAACCA
The DNA here is from genome assembly GCA_036833775.1 of Pyrinomonadaceae bacterium. Taxonomy (GTDB): domain Bacteria; phylum Acidobacteriota; class Blastocatellia; order Pyrinomonadales; family Pyrinomonadaceae; genus JAJQRF01. The sequence goes on from DAITPE010000246.1 coordinate 7,726, forward strand.
GAACATTATCACGATAGACATTCCAACGTCCGACAATATCGTCATTTGTGGTTGACGAAGCGCGAACTAACCGAAATTCGTAAAAATGATCTGTATTGCAAGCCGAAGAGTATGCGTAAGCCTTTGAAACTCCTCGGAAATGTGCGACAGCCGGATAAGTCGGCGGCGCAGGCTCAGTCCACGAAGTTGCCATATCGAAAGCGCGCAGCGATTGATATTGACAGCCGGTTTGGGCATCGCGAATCACTAAACCGTTATCGTTAGTCCAAACACTGTGTGTGCTTTGAGCCATTGCCGACATTGAAAATGCGAAAAGCATCGTCAATGTAAAAAGAATAAAGATTGTTTGTTTTTTCATTGTAAAAAGCTCCTAAGTTTTTTAGTTACACCAAAGATTTTGGAAGATTCGTTGGAAGAATTCCTTGGACTTCTTTTTCTTAGGTGGTTGATTTGATTTAACGACTTCTATCCGAAAACATTTCGCATATTTCCGAAAAACATCGAAAATATCCGAAAAACAAGTGATAGAAGCGGGATTTATGAACCGTTAAAAATCGCCTTGACGGTTCACGGTTAAAGTTCAACCGAAATAAAACGAACGGCTTTTCCGTAAAACAAAAAACGCGGAAAAAAC
>DAITPE010000247.1:0-8271 GCA_036833775.1 Pyrinomonadaceae bacterium
ATCGACAAATATTCAACCGTCGCTGACGCGACGCAAACTGTCTGCTTTTTTTCCGTAGGTTGAAACCTACGGCTAAATTCAGATAGTCGCTATGCGACAAAGCAGAATATCTTTTTGTTAGATTTAGAATAGACCATTAGTTTACACTCTGAACATTTTGGACTACCCGTTTACCTAATGTCACGGTTAAATTCAAACTAAAGTTTGAACTCTGAACGCTTCCAAACCTCTCATTCCGCCTGCCCTTCATTCTGCGCGATGTCATCAGCAAGTTGCTGAAAAAATTCGCGCACTTCCGCTTCCGATATTTCTAAAATTTCACCAATCTTCAACAAAATCCCGTCGTCACCGCTTTCTTTCCATAACCTGTAAAGATCATTAAAAGTAAAGCTTAAATTATGGCTATCATTAAAATCTCTAAAAATCTCAAGCGCAGTCAGAAAATAACTTTGTGCCTCGGAAAATTTTTCTTGTGCCTGTTTGAGAAAACCGAATTGCCCAAAAGTTCCAGCCTGTTCATAACGGTCATTGAATTCGACACAGATTTCCAATGCCTGTTTATAATATCTTTCCGCTTTCTCATATTCTCTTTGCTCATGAGCAACTATGCCTAACTGATGATAAATTCTAGCCTGCGAATAACGGTCATTGAATTCGACACAGATTTCCAATGCCTGTTTATAATATCTTTCCGCCTTCTCATATTCTCTTTCCTCGGAAGCAACATTGCCTAACTGATGATAAGTTTTAGCTTGAGAATAACGGTCATTGAATTCGACCTTGATTTCCAACGCCTGTTTGTAATATCTTTCCGCTTTCTCATATTCTCTTTGCTCTTGTGTAACCATGCCTAACTGATGATAAGTTGAAGCCTGCGAATAACGGTCATTGAATTCGACACAGAGTTCCAGTGCTTGTTTGTAACAACTTTCCGCTTTCTCATATTCTCTTTGCTCATGAGCAACTCTGCCTAACTGAAAATAACTTGAAGTCTGAGAATAACGGTCATTGAATTCGACTTTGATTTCCAATGCCTGTTTGTAATATCTTTCCGCTTTCTCATATTCTCTTTGCCCGGAAGCAACCATGCCTAACTGATGATAGATGCTTGCACTTCCTTTCTTCTTATTATCTTCATTCAAACTTTTATTGGAAAAATGAAGACTCAAGGCTCTTTGATATGATGATTCCGCTAATTTATATTGTTTTAAGCGGAGTTGGCGTGTTGCAATATCGTGTAAAACACCAACAAATTCTAGACCTATTTCTCCTTCTAAAATATCTTTCGGATATTGTTCCATTCTCTCAAAAACCTTTTCTCCCAGAATCAATCCTGCCTGATGGTTTTGGATTGCGTCATAATATCCCGAAAGCGAAAAATAAGGATTCTCAATTGAACTTTGTGCTAAAAGCGAATATTCCAAACAAGTATCTATGTTTTCAAATTCCAAACTTGCCAGAAATTGTCCGAGCATTTTGTCGTTTGCTTCTTTTGAACCCGTTAATGCCCAAATGTAATTGCTTACTTGATCGTAATAATCACGAAAAGCGGTTTGGACGGATTGTTTGAAAGCGGTTCTTTCATTTTTTTGCCATTCGGTTTTAAGGAAATAGGGCAGAACGGGTTGTAAATGATAAACAGGCAGTCTTTCGTCGAGCGACATCAAACCGCGGCTGACCGATTCGGTGAAAACTTCGTCCCAGAGCGTGTGATCGAGATGCGCGAGGGCTTCGTGTTTTTTCAGTTCTTCGATGTAATGCTCGAAATAATGCCGATTGACGACCGAAGTAAAAGGGGCGAGGGATAAGAGAAGTTCTTGTTTTTCGGGCGCGATGTTGCTGTGCGAATATTCGATGCATTTGAGGATGTCGGATGTTTTTTCCTCTGCATTACCCGTATTGAGGTCGATGTCGCCGGCTTTGAGCGCGTCGAGAATCTGCGTCGGCGTTTGGCGGCGGAGATTCTCGAAGATGACCTTCATCGGCAGGGGAAATCCGGCGAGAAGCTTCATCAATTTGCCGAAATCGGGTTCTTTGCTATAACCGGAAACTTCGTTGTCCTTCAAAATCTTTTCGGCAAACTGCGTCGCCGATTCCGCGTCGAGACCGCCGAGATCGTAGATGTTTCGGTTAAAGGTTTTGTCCGCCAGCCATTCTTCCGCGCCGCGCGAACCGAGCAGAACGATCGTTTGTTCGTGAAAAGGATCGTTTTTGCCGCGCAGACGGGCGACGAAATCTTTGAGTTTTGTTTGCTCTTCGGCGTTGAGCGTATTTTTGACGGCGAAATAACCGCCCTGCACTGATTCGAGATTATCGAGTATCAGCAGATGACGTTCGCGGCGCAGACGGTCGGCGAGTTTTTGAAGCTGTGCGGTTTCGTCCATCGCTTGAAACGCGGCAAATTCAAAGCGTTCGTAAAGCTGTTCGGCGATCGAATAGACGATTTCCTGCCGCGTGTAGGCTTTGCGGTCGTAGCCGAAATAGAAAATCTTCCCGATAAAACCGCTTGCACGCCACCACCATGCAAGATGTTCGAGCAAGGTCGTTTTGCCCGCGCCGCCCATTCCGCGAATGAGCAGAATATTGTTTTTCAGCAAAATACGGCGTTCGATGTCGAGAATGTCGATGTCGCGCCCGTGAAAACCGTAGGCAACGTCGGGCATCTCGCCGATTTCGTTTTTCTCCAGCAAGAAGGCTTCTTCTTCGGCGGGCGTGAGCTGTTTGGTTTTGAGTTTGATATTGCGCTTTTGATAAACGACGGGCAAAAGCCAGTCTTCGAGCGTGATCTGCAGATTAAAAGCCGCGCGACGCTGTTTTTGATTGAAAAGCTCGCGGCGACCTTGGCGCACGGCTTCCGCCAGTTCGCCGTCTTTGGAAAGCTTTTCATAAAGGTTTTCCATAAAGAGTTTGGCGGCGGAAACGGTCACGGAATAAGCCATCGCCAAAACCATCTGCGCTCCTGCTTCGACAAGACGGCTGGCAAGACTCGTTTCTTCGGCGATCGGCAGAGTTCCCTTTTCTTCTTCCTGTTCACCCAATTCCTTTGCCGATTGGCAGGCATTGAGAATGATGAGCGGAATTCCGTAAAGCTTGAGCAATTGGGCAAGCTCGTCGGCGCGGACGGGGTCGGCATAAAAACCGTTTTGCCCGCCGGATTCTTGATATAGGTCGAAGAACAAAAACGCGTCTTTGCCTTTGAATTCCTTTATCTCCGAACGACCGTAACGCGAAAGGCGAAAGGTCAGATCGTTTGCCGTGTGCGGTTGTTCCATCTGCTCGAAATCGGCAAACGTCAGCAATGCGCCGTGAACGTCGAAATGAACGGCGTGATAAAAACCTTTGCCGACCGTATCGAGATGTTTGGAAAGCGATTCGTAGGTTGCCGGACGCAGGATGTGAACCTTGACGGGCAAGTTCGCATCGCGGAAAAGTTCGACCAATGGACGCGAGATCGTGCGGTAGCCGACATCGCGCCTGCCTGCCGGACGCGACGTGACAAGAAGAAGATTGATCGTTGCCGCTTCACGAAATTCGGCGGAAAAATCCTGCGGTTTCGTGTCCGTCCGCAAAACGAGCGATTCGAGCGCGAAAGGATTCGGCAAATTAGGAGCTTTCAAAACTTCCCAGTTCAAACTCTGAAAATCGGGCGAACCCGAAATCTCGATCGTGAGATCATGCAGATCGTGGTCGGCGATTCGGCTGTAACGATTGTAAATCTCCGCTTTGCCGAACAACTGCGTAAAAAGATTTTCGCCCGCCGCGCGAATGATGTTGTCGGCTTCGGCGGATTCGACCTCTTTAAGATACGGATGATTGACGAAATGCTCGAAATGCCATTCGAGCTTGGCGCGGTCTTGCGGCGAAAAAGGATCGGAAACGGTTAGATCGTTGAAAGTGTCGGAATCGTCGAACGTCACGGAAACGGAAAAACTTTCGCTTTCGGTTTGCGGCGCGGTTTCACTGATGCGAATCTTGGGCATCGAATCAATACCTCCGGTGGAAATCAATGGCTCGAAAAACGCTTGCTCGAATGCAAGTGAGCAAAAAATGAATTCACGAATCAAAACAAGGTGAACTCGCTTGTTAATATGCGACAGGTCATTCTAGGACGAAATGCAGAACAATTCAAATTTTATAAATAAAACCGACTGAATCGTCTGTAATATTTAATTTTTTTTCGCAAAAATCTTTCATTAATATTTGTCATAAAATCATTTAAATAAATTCGTTTATTTGCCGATAAGTTATGACGAAGAGGAGTTCAGTTGTTCCGAATTGCCCAGACCGATCTTCAAACAAATTACGTTGTTTTCGGGTTTTGAAAAAAAAATCTCACTCGTAGTTTGTGTATTTGCATCAAGGGGAAATTAAAAACCTTATTAAAGAGGGACAGATGGATTTACTTAAACGAACTTATATTACTTTAGCGGTGATCGTTGCCGAATTTGCCGTCAATTTATCGATTAATCTTTTCGGCATACAACTCGGCGAAACGGTTATCAATGTTCTCGAAATATCGTTGGGTTTAGGCAGTTTGGCGGCTTGCATCTTTTTGGTGCAGGGCGTTTTTTCAGCTTATAAACGCATCGAAACGGCGGCGGCGCGGGTCGAAAAACTGCAAGGTTTGTGCATTACCAATCTCGGTTCGGCAAATGATGCGCTGGCAAAAGGCGATCTCGAATTCGAGATTTTGACCGGAACCGAAAAATTAAATGATCCGCATCAAGACCCGATCGGAAAACTGGGCGGAAGCATCGACAGCATCATCACCAAAACGCAGGCGACGGTTGCCGCATTTGAAAAAAGCCGCGCGATTCTGCTCGAAATGATCAAAGACACGACGGCTTTGACGAGAGAAGCGCGAAACGGAAACATTAGATTTCGCGGCGACGAACACAAATACGAAGGCGGTTTCAAACAGCTTTTATCGGGAATGAACAACACGCTCGAAGCTTTTTCCAAACCGATCAACGAAGCTTCATTGGTTTTGAACAAGATCGCCGAAAAGGATTTGACCGCCAAAATCGAAGGCAGATACGAAGGCGAATTCGACAAGATCAGACATTCGGTAAATCTTTGCGCCGAAAATCTCGATGACGGATTTCGGCAGATCGTGCAGAATACCGAGCAAGTCGCAACCGCTTCACAGCAGATCAGCCAAGGCAGTCAGGTTTTGGCGCGTGTGTCTTCCGAACAGGCTTCGTCGCTCGAAGAAATCAGCGCGACTTTGCAGGAAATTTCTGCGATGACCGATCAAAACACGGCAAACGCGCACGAAGCGAAAAGCCTTTCGGACGAAGCGAAACATTCTGCCGAAGACGGAATGAACAGTATGAAACAGCTTTCCGAAGCGATCGGAAAGATCAAAAATTCATCGGATTCGACCGCTGCAGTCGTCAAAACAATCGAAGAAATCGCGTTTCAGACAAACCTTTTGGCATTGAATGCCGCCGTCGAAGCGGCACGTGCAGGCGATGCCGGAAAAGGTTTTGCGGTCGTCGCCGAAGAAGTCAGAAATCTGGCGATGCGTTCGGCTGAAGCGGCGCGAAGTACGGCGGCAATGATCGAAGAATCAGTCGCCAATACCGCCGAAGGCGTGACCGTCAACGCGGTCGTATTGGAAAAACTTCAGGAGATAAATCAAATAATCGAAAAGGTCAACACCGTCGTCGGCGAAATCGCCTTGACGAGCGACCACCAAAATCAAGGCGTCAGACAGATCGGAATCGCGGTCGAACAATTAAACGAAGTAACGCAGCAAACCGCCGCCAACTCGGAAGAATCCGCCAGCGCATCCGAACAACTTTCGGGACAATCGCAGGAAGTTTTGAGCCTTATCTCGCAATATAAACTCACTTCGGAAAACTACGCCCGAAGACCGAAAAACCCTTCGCACCAAGCGCACAGCGCATACAGCCATTAGTGTTTTGAACACTCATTAAAAAATAAGGACGATTTGAAAGAATCGTCCTTATTTTTTTTAAAAGTTGGCAAATTGTTTTTTAATCAAATACAATTCACTTATTCGGAGAATTTCACAATGCACACAGTTAAAATTTTCACTGCCAAAATATTTCTCGTTTCGTTTACGGTTTTGTTTTTTTCAGCCTTTGTTTTCCCGCAAAACGAAGCCGACCTCGAAATAAAGACCGAAACGGCGGCAAAGATCGTGCGGGGCGGCGAAAAATTTACCGTCAACGTAACGGTCACAAATACGGGCAAAAAAACGGCTCAAGATGTTTATATGGCGTTAAGAATACAGGGAAGTGAAATAATTTCATCTGCCGTTCCAAATGGCGGCGAATGCAAATTTTCAGATTACCAACGGCATCTTGTCTGCGAGGTTTCAAAGATCGAAGCCGGGGAAACTTATCTGACGGTCGTTGAAATTCAAGTCGCAGAATTCGGCGATGTTTCGGAACTGAATCCGGAACTCGCGGAAAAACTGCCGAAAATGTCGGCTTCCGCACAGCTTGCACTTTCCGGCTTTCAAAAAAGACTCGGCAAAGACGACCAGAGCCGCGAGATCGATCTGCACTTTTATTCGAATACGAGCAGTATCGAAAACGACCGCGAAAACAACGACACAAGATTATCGATCAAGGCTTTTCCGAGTAAAAATATTCCGCCGCGGCTGGAACTCGTTTCACCGAAAATCGATGCGGTTTTTATCAAACAGATCGACAAACCGCTCGAAATCGTCGTCACGCTCAAAGCTTACGATCCAGACGGCAGTATCGAAAAAGTAATCGTCAACGACCCCGAATATTCGCCTTTTTACAACAGTAAAATGGTTGTCGAAGATAATCAGTATAAACTCAGTTACCAAGGCAAAATTTTTACGGGCAAAGAATTTGAAGAATATCTGATCGCCAATCCGCCGATCGAAAGATTAGCGGAAAAGACCGGAAAAGATACATACACTTACACCTTGAAAAAACTCCGATACACGGAAAATCAAATTTTTGTTTCAACTGTCGATAACGGCGGCAGAACAGATCAGATTCAGATAAAGTTCACGGTCAACGGCGACGCCGAAACCAAATTTACTTCGCCGAAAAACGGTCAGGTTTTCCTGCCAAATTCGACGATAAAGATCGAAACGTCTTCGACAATAAACGATCCGCTGCTGAAGGAATTAAGGCTGTTAGGAAGCGTAAACGCTGATGCCGGTTTATGGTCTGATCTGCCGCTTTTACGGCAAACTTCGAAAAACGGCAATCTGTTTACCAATCAATATGTTTGGAAAAATGTTCCCGAAGGCATTTATAATTTGCGGACGGTAATGATAAACGATTCGATGCCGACCAATTATTCCGAGGATATTACCATTGCCGTCGCCAAACCGCGCGTCATCAAGATAACTTCGCTCAAAAACGGGCAGAATCTGGAAGCAAATAAACCTTTTATGCTGACCGTCGAAGCCTTGGACATTGACGGAAATCTCACCAATGACAAGCTCAGACTTTATATCGACGGCAAATATTCCGGGGATATTTACAATTCTTGGAGTTACAGCGACGAACTGCCGAATCACAAAGTATTGAACAAAGATACAGGAAAAACAATATCTTTAGAAAAAGGTTCGCACACCGTCAAAATCGTTGCCGTAGATGAATATCGTGATTACATAATCTTCGGCGAATCGGAAACCGTTACATTCAACGTGAAATAATTCAAATCAATTTTTTTGGTGCGTAATTCTTGCGGCGTTGCCGCAGGCTATATTACGATGCACCTTTGGTGTTTCAACTAAAAATATTCGCCACGTCTTTTAATTCCGCCGTCACTCTCGTTCGCGGTAAAGAGTTTATAAAATCTTTGCCGTAGGCTTTAGTGCGTAATCTCGTGTCTAAAAGCGCGATCACGCCTTTGTCGGTTTTGCTTCGGATTAGTCTGCCGATTCCCTGTTTCAAGGTGATGACGGCGTTTGGAACGCTGTATTCGAAGAAGGATTTTCCGCCGTTTTCGTCGATGAATTTTGTTCGTGCGGCGACGATCGGATCGCTCGGAACAGCAAACGGCAGTTTGTCGATGATGACGCAGGAAAGCTGCTCGCCGCGCACATCAACGCCTTGCCAAAAGCTTGAAGTAGCGAAGAGAACGGCGTTCGGCGTTTTTCTGAATCTTTCTAAAAGACCGGCTTTCGACATCGAACCTTGGATCAGACACGGATAATTGACGCGCATCGAAACTAATTCGTAAAGCGCGTTCATCGAATAATTGCTGGTCGAAAGGACGAAGGCGCGTCCCGATGTAATTTGCAGAAGT
>DAITPE010000248.1:0-8222 GCA_036833775.1 Pyrinomonadaceae bacterium
GGACTTTTAAATTCTAACAGCACGCGTTTAACGGCGAATGCGACAGGCGGTTTAAACAATGCCGCGTTCGGCAACGATAACGGTTATTGCGCCGAGATTTTTCCGAATGCCGCCGGACAATTTGCGTCGCTTTATCGGCGCGATGTGATGCCGACGCCTGTAAATAATCTTTTCAACGGGATGACGACCGCTGACGGAATTTTCCCGATTTCAGGTTCGGGAAGCCCGACGCCGCGACAGCCTTTTGTCAGCGCAAACGATTACACTTTGACTTACACGGTGACGCGTTTGAGCGCGACGGAAACGCAGCTCACGGCGCGCGCAGTCGGTTTGAATGTTGACGAAACGCACACGGGAACCGAAGTCAGCAATTCGCCTTACACGGCTTTCGATTATTTTGTTTTAAGAATCGGCGGTTCGGCAATTGCTTCAAATATCAGATTCAAGCAATTCAAAATCGAATTAACTCCAGCCGCGCCGACGATCACGGCGCAGCCTGCACCGATCGATCAGACGGTTTCGGTCGGGGCGAATGTTCAATATTCAGTTGCCGCAACCGGAACCGGAATTTCGTATCAATGGCTGAAAAACGATGATCCGGTCACGGGAAATGCGACTGCGACGACCGCGAATTTTCAAATTAATAACGCGCAAACGACCGATTCGGGCGTTTACAAAGTCCGCGTCAGCAACGCGGGCGGCGATGTGACGAGCGATCCGGTAAATTTAACGGTTACGTCTGGTCCGACCGATCCGCCGCCAGTTATCGATAATCAGCCGCAGAATACGACCGCCGTGATCGGCACGAATACGAGTTTGTCGGTTCAGGCGACGGGACCGAATATGACGTATCAATGGTTCAAGGAAGGCAATCTCATCAGCGGCGCAAATTCTCCGACGCTCAATTTTACCAATGTTCAGCTCGGCGATACGGGAAATTATACGGTCAATATTTCAAACGGCGGCGGCACGATTTCGAGCGATCCGGCACGTTTGACGGTCGTTTCGACGATGACGGCGACGGCGTTCGATCCGAATAATAACTCGAGCGGAAACTGTGTTGACAAGATTTTGAACATCACTTTCGATCAAACGCCGAAGCTCGGAACAAGCGGACAAATCCGCGTTTACGAAGACAACGGAACGCTTTTCGATACGATCGATCTTATTTTGAATCCGCAGTTGAAAACGATCGGCGGAACGTCTTTCAGATATTTGCCGATCATTATCAACGGCAACACGGCTTCCGTTTATCTGCACAATCAGCTTGCATACGGCAAAACTTATTATGTCGTAATGGATACGGGCGTTTTGACCGATTTGGGAAATGCTCCGTTCGTCGGAATTTCAAATACAAATACGTTTCGATTTACGACAAAAACGACTGCGCCGAACGCAAATTCAGCCGTTATTAATGTCAACGCAAACGGTTCGGGTGATTTTTGCACGATTCAAGGCGCGATCGATCTTGTGCCTGCGAATAACGCACAGCGCGTTGTCATCAATGTCAAAAACGGAATTTATACGGAAATCGTCAATATTCCTTCAAATAAACCTTTGATCACCGTCAAAGGCGAAAGCCGCGCGGGAACGATTCAGAAATATCCGAACAACAATAATTTGAATCCAAATACCACGACGCGACCTTCGTTTAACGTCAATTTGGGCGCGAACGATTTCAATCTTGAAAACATCACTTTGCAAAATTCGACTCCGCAAGGCGGTTCGCAAGCCGAAGCTTTTCGTTCTTACGCTTTGCGAACGACCGTTAACAGCGTCAATCTTTTGAGTTTTCAAGATACGATCTTAACGCAGGGTTCGGCTTATTTTACAAACAGTTACGTCGAAGGCGACGTCGATTTTATGTGGGGAACGGGAAATACGTTCTTCAAAAATACCGAGCTGAAAATGATGCGCGAAGGTTTGGGGTATTACACACAGATTCGCAACGGGTCGGGAAATTACGGAAATATTTACGTAAATTGCCGCTTCACGAAAGCTCCGACCGTCACGAACGGAAGTTATTTCGGACGCATCGATCCTGACAATCCGCCCGAAGGTTTTCCGTATAGTCAGGTTGTGTTGATCGATTCGCTGATGGATTCGCACATTTTGCCTGTCGGCTGGCGTTTCGATAATCCTTCGCTTCCGGTCGATTCGACAAATTATCCGAACATTCGTTATTGGGAATCGAACAGCCGTGCGCTCGACGGCACAACGCAGATTGATTGCTCACAGCGTCATCCGATCTCGCGCAACGATTGCTCGAATCCTTTGACGCAGGCGGAACGCGATTTTTATACGAATCCGGTCAACATCGTCGGTTTTACGCCGCAGGAAAAATTGACCGCTGCCGTTACATTTTCCAATTTGACGCAGGTTTACGACGGAACGCCGAAATCGGTTACAACTTCGACCGATCCGAGCGGTTTGGCGGTTGATGTAACCTACAACGGAAGCCCGACCGCGCCGACGAATGCCGGAACTTACACGGTTGCTGCAACCGTCAACGATGCGAGTTATCAAGGAACGGCGACGGCGACTCTGACGATTTCGCCTGCTTCGGCAAGCGTTTCGCTTTCAAATCTTTTGCAGGATTATGACGGCACGCCGAAAGCTGCGACCGTGACGACAAATCCTTCGGGATTAAGTGTTTCGGTAATTTATAACGGTTCGGCAACAGTTCCTTCGGCAGTCGGAAATTACACGGTCGTTGCGTCGATTTCCGATCCGAACTATACGGGAAGCGCGACCGCGAATCTTAACATAAAATCGCTCGTCAAAGCTTTCCCGACAGCCGAAGGCGCAGGCGCATACTCGGTCGGCGGACGCGGCGGCGACACTTATCACGTCACGAATTTAAATGATTCGGGCGCGGGAAGCTTGCGCGAAGGAATTTCGAGCGCAACAAGCGCACGAACGATCGTTTTCGATCTTTCGGGAACGATCAATTTGAACACCGATCTGCGCATCAATAAACCGTTCATTACGATCGCGGGACAAACCGCACCGGGCGACGGCATCACTATCGCGGGACGATCGACCATTATCACTGATACACAGCACATCGTCATTCGCTACTTACGTTTTCGCGGCGGCGACATAAATTGTCCGTCGATGCAGGGCGATTCGTTCTGGGTCGATAAATCGAAAGATGTCATTATCGACCACGTTTCGGCTTCGTGGAGCATCGACGAAAGCTTGTCCGTGACGGAATCCGACCGCGTTACGGTGCAATGGTCGTTCATTTCGGAAAGCCTGAATAATTCGTGTCATTTGAACGATGAAGGAACGGGTTTTGAACGGCACGGATTCGGTTCGCTGATTCGTTACGGAAGCGGACGAATTTCGTATCATCACAATTTTTACGCGCATCATTTCAACCGCAATCCGCGTGTCGGCGACGATATTACGCTCGATTTCGTCAACAATGTGATCTACGATTGGGGAACGGACGCGAGTTACAGCGGCGGCGCGGCAGAAGGAATTACGAAGGTAAATTACGTCGGAAATTATCTCGTCGCCGGACCGAATACGCCTGCGAACAAACGCGCCCGCGCATTTAACGGCGGAAGCGTCAACACTTGGATTTATCAGACCGGAAACGTGATCGACAGCAACGTCAACGGCATTCGTGACGGAAGCGACACGGGTTGGACGATGTTCGTCAATTCTTACACACAGCAAGCCGCGCCGCTCGGTCGAAACGCGCCGAACTCGGCTTCGGCAATCGAGATCGACGCGCAAACGGCGGGAAGTGCTTACACGAGTGTTTTGGCGACCGCAGGCGCGTCGCGCACACGCGATGCGGTCGATAATCGGCTTGTTACCGAAACGAATAACGAAACGGGCGCGATGATCGATTCGCAAACACAAGTCGGCGGATTTCCGCTTTTGAATTCGCAGCCTGCGCCGATCGATACCGATCAAGACGGAATTCCCGACAATTGGGAAATTGCGCGCGGCTTGAATCCGAACGATCCGAATGATGCAAATGCAATCGCCGCAAACGGTTACAGCAATCTTGAAAATTTCGTCAATCAAGGTTTGTTTGCGCCGACGGCAGCAAATGCTTTGGTCGGCGGACGCGTTCAGACCGGAAAAAATGTCGGAATTTCGCGTGTGCAAGTTTTTTTGACGAACGCGGCAACGGGCGAATCGCGCACGGTTTTGACGAATTCGTTCGGCAATTACGAATTTGCCGATGTTCCGTCAGGCGCGACATACATCGTTTCGGTGCATAGCCGCCGCTACGTTTTCGGCGAGCCGACACGCGTGGTAAATGTCAGTCAAGACATTGCGGAAATTGATTTTACGGCTGAAAATTAAGTATCAAAACGCGGAAGGTTTCAATTCAATTTGAAACTTTCCGCAAACAACCAACAGACAAAGGGAAAATCGAAAAATTTATGTGGAATCGCAGAGATTTTGTAAAAACTTTGATTTTGAGCGGCGCGGGTTTAGTTGCCGCTCAAAAAGGTGTTTTCGGCAAGGAAGTTTTCGCGCTGAATTCATTTAAAACGGCGGAAGAAGCTTGGAAAACCGAATATCCGCGTATTTTGGCAAGAATCAAGCCGCCGAAGTTTAAAAAGAAAGATTATTTGGTCACAAAATACGGCGCAGTCGGCGACGGTAAAACGCTTAACTCGGAAGCTTTCAAAAAAGCGATTGAAGAATGCAGTAAAAAAGGCGGCGGTCGCGTCGTCGTTCCGGCAGGTGAATGGCTGACAGGCGCGATTCATCTGAAATCGAACGTAAATTTATACGTTTCAAAAGGTGCAACGATTAAGTTTTCGATGAATCGAGAAGATTATTTGCCGATCGTTCACACGCGCTGGGAAGGAATGGAATTGATGCATCTTTCGCCGTTGATCTATGCGTATGAGCAAACAAATATCGCAGTGACGGGCGAAGGAACACTCGACGGGCAAGGCAAAGCTTTCTTTTGGAAATGGCACGGAAATCCGCGTTACGGCGGAAATCCCGACGTGATTTCGCAGAAGGATGCACGTGCGCGGCTTTATAAAATGATGGACGACAATGTTCCTCTCGCAAAAAGGATTTTCGGCGGCGAAAAAGATTATCTTCGTCCGCAGTTCATTCAGCCTTACAAATGCAAAAACGTGCTGATCGAAGGCGTGAAAATAGTCGATTCGCCGATGTGGGAAGTTCATCCGGTTTTGTGCGAAAACGTAATTGTCCGAAAACTTACGATCGTAACGCACGGACCGAACAACGACGGTTGCGATCCCGAATCGTGCAAAGACGTTTTGATCGAAGATTGTCTTTTCGACACGGGCGATGACTGCATCGCGATCAAATCGGGCAGAAACAACGACGGACGGCGCATCAATGTGCCGACGGAAAACATTATCGTGCGCGGCTGCACGATGAAAGACGGACACGGCGGCGTGACGGTCGGCAGCGAAATTTCGGGCGGTGTTCGCAATCTTTTCGTCGAAAATAATCTGATGGATTCGCCCGATCTTTGGAACGCTTTCCGCGTGAAAAATAATGCTTCACGCGGCGGACTTCTGGAAAATTTTTATTTTAGAAATGTCACCATCGGCGAAGTTTCCCACGCCGTCATCACGGTGGATTTTAATTACGAAGAAGGTGCAAAAGGGCAATATACACCCGTGATGCGAAACTTTTTCGTCGATAACGTGACGAGCCGCAAAAGTGAATATTTTATGGACGCGCAAGGATTTTTAAACGCGCCGATCGTCAATATGCAGATTAAAAACAGCACTTTTGAAAATGTTCAAAAAGGCGCGATCGCCGAAAATATGAAAGAAGTTTCGCTCGAAAATGTGAAGGTAAACGGAAAAGTAATCAAGGATGTCAGCGCGATCAAAGTCGCGCCGCCGAAGAAGTCATAAAAGCTAAATTATCCACAGATGAACACAGAAAAACTCAGATGAAATCAGGAAAATTCAACAAAAAATCAAAACTATCTGTGCAAATCTGTGTTCATCTGTGGACGATAATTCTTAAAAAATATGTCAGAAAATAATTCAATCAATCGTCGTGATTTCGTAAAATCTGCAACCGTCGCAGGCGCAGGCTTATTGTTGGCAAATTTTCTTAATGTTTTAGCGCAAACTTCCGTGAAAAAGCGTTATGCGATCGTCGGAACGGGGCATCGTGCGACTTCGATGTGGGGCGTCGATTTGGCGAAACGCTATCCGAACGAACTCGAATTTGTCGGGCTTTGCGATAAAAACATCAAACGTGCTGAAGCCGCGCAAAAATTGATCGGCGTGAACGCGCCGACATTTACGAATTTCGACGAAATGCTCGCGAAAACGAAGCCCGATCTTTTGACTGTGACAACGATGGATTCGACGCATCATCAGTTCATCACTCGCGCACTCGAAAAAGGAATCGACGTAATCACCGAAAAACCGATGACGACCGAAGCCGCGCAATGTCAGGCAATTTTGGACGCGGAAAAGAAATACAATCGCAAAATCACGGTTGCTTTTAATTATCGCTACGCGCCGAAACATCAGAAAATAAAAGAGATTTTGATGTCGGGCGAGATCGGCGATGTCACGAGCGTCGATTTCGCGTGGTATCTCGACACGTCGCACGGCGCGGACTATTTTCGCCGTTGGCACGGCTATAAACGCGGCGGCGGAAGTCTTTGGGTTCACAAAGCGACACATCATTTCGACCTTGTAAATTGGTGGCTCGGTGCCGATCCGGTTGACGTAACGGCTTACGGAAAACTCAATGTTTACGGGAAAAACGGCGCGTTTCGCGGAAAAAATTGCCGTTCCTGCGAACATAAATCGAAATGTCCGTTTTACTGGGATATGACGAAAGACGCGCGTTTGATGAAACTTTATGCCGAAGCCGAAGGTGTTGACGGATATTTCCGCGACGGCTGTGTTTTTCGTGAAGACATCGATATTTACGATACGATGTCGGCGATCGTTAAATATTCGAACGGCGTTTCGATGAGTTATTCTTTAGACGCTTCAATGCCGATCGAAGGTTATCGGCTCGCGTTTAACGGAACAAAAGGACGGCTCGAAATTCGTGATTACGAACGCCAGCCGTGGGCGGAAGAATTGCAGTCGGAAATCTATCTGATGAAGAATTTTTCGGGCAAACGCGAGCGTATCGAAATGCCGAACATCAAAGGCGGACATTCCGGCGGCGACGACCGTTTGCGCGACGTGATATTCAAAAACGCTTCCGTTCCCGATTATTTGAAATTGCCCGATTCACGCGCCGGAGCGATGTCTTGCTTGACCGGAATTGCGGCGCGAACGAGCATCGAACAAAGTCGTCCCGTAAAAATTTCGGAGTTGGTGAAAATGTAGGAAATTAACCGCAGATAAATATAGATAAACGCAGATTTTCAAAAGTTTAAAATAAAGATTTTATCTGCGTTTATCCGCGCAAATCGGCGGTTAACAATAATATGAAATTTTCTCTGCTAATAATTTTATTTCTTCCGCTGCTAGCATTTTCTCAAAGATTGCCGATCGTCGTTTATCTGGCGGGCGATTCGACGATGGCGCAAAAGTCTGATGACAAACGTCCCGAAACGGGTTGGGGCGAATATCTTCAAAGCCAATTCGACGACGCGAAAGTAAAAATCGAAAATCACGCGCAAAACGGGCGTTCGACGAAAAGTTTTATCGCGGAAGGTCGTTGGCAAAAGATCGTCAATTCCTTAAAACGCGGCGATTATGTTTTTATCGAATTCGGACACAATGACGAAAAACTGGATAAACCGAACGTCGGCGCGGCGGCAAATGGCGAATATCGTGAAAATCTGATGCGAATGGTGAAAGACGTTCGCGGAAAACAGGCAAATCCCGTTTTATTAACCCCTGTGATGCGCCGTCGTTTTGATGAAAACGGGAAATTTTTCGACACGCACGGCGAATATCCCGACGCGATGCGAAAAGTCGCGGCAGAATTAAAAGTTCCGCTGATCGATATGCACCGCAAATCGGAAGCGGTTTTGGTAAAATTCGGCGCGGAAGAATCGAGAAAATTATTTTTGCAATTAAAGCCGAAAGCGCATCCGAATTATCCCGAAGGAATCGAAGACAACACACATTTTTCGGCGTTCGGTGCGGAACAAATGGCGCGGCAAGCGGCTGACGGCGTTCGGGAATTGAAAATCGGTTTGGCGAAATATTTGATCAAAGATTCGGGCGAAGATTTTCATTCGCGGCTTTTACCCGCCAATTATGAAA
>DAITPE010000249.1:0-8192 GCA_036833775.1 Pyrinomonadaceae bacterium
AGCTCATCAAGTTTTATTTGATTTTCGAATTTTTTTATTTCACCGCCCAAGTAAATAGCCATTTTGTTAATTAATTTCTTCAACTAAAATTTCAGAATTTGTGTAAATACAGATTTCTCCTGCAATTTTAAGAGATTCGAGAGCAATTTCTTTGGCAGACAAATTTGTGTGTTTCAAAAGTGCCCGCGCCGACGCAAGTGCATACATACTGCCTGACCCAACCGATAAAAGACCTTCGTCCGATGAGATCACATCGCCTTTGCCGGAAATTAGAAATGCAATATTTTTATCGGCAACGATCAGTAAAGCCTCAAGATGACGCAGATATTTATCTGTTCGCCAATCTTTGCTCAATTCGATCGCGGCTCGCTCGAGCTGACCTTGAAATTGTTCGAGTTTAGTTTCAAATTTTGTTAAAAGCGTAAAAGCGTCGGCGGTCGCTCCGGCAAAACCGACAAGAATTTGTCCGTTCTGAATTCGCCGAACTTTGCGCGCATTGCCTTTTATAACAGTTTCACCCAGCGTAACTTGCCCGTCACCTGCCATTGCCGTCTGTCCGTTCTTCTGAACCAGTAAAACGGTCGTCGAGCGAATTTTCTGACTAAATTTTCTTTCTACCATAAAAAGATTGATAATAAATCTTTAATCGTAAATCCTCAAATTGACAGAAACGGTCTCAATGTTTGAACATTGAAAGGTTTATGAGAAATAAACCGAAAATCGGATTAACAATGCGGTTGGAAATTGAAACCCGCAGATTTTATTTAGGGCGAGATTACAGCGAAGCATTAGCTTTTTTTGGTGCTGTTCCGGTGCATATTCCTTTGATTCCTGAGAGGGATTATATTGAAAATGTGTTGAAAGATTTAGACGGCATTTTGTTGCCGGGAAGCGATACTGATGTCGATCCGCATCATTTCGGTGAAGACCCGCATCCGAAAATAAAAAAAATCGTCTCTGAAAAAGATTCGACTGATTGGCTGGTTTTGGAATACGCGGAAAAATTTAATTTGCCGGTTTTGGCGATTTGTTTCGGAATGCAGATTTTGAATGTTTATCGAGGCGGAAGTTTGATTCAGGATATTGAATCTCAAATCGAAAATCCTTTGAAACATGAACAGGGAATGCCTTTGGAAAGAAATTCGCACAGAATTAATGTAGAAAATTCGAGTAAAATGGCTAAACTGTTGGCACATATAGATGATAAACCTGATATTAAAGTGAATTCTCATCACCACCAAGCAATTAAAAATGTAGGAAGATTTTTGTTTAAATCAGCTTGGGCAAATGATGGAATAATTGAATGTATCGAAGACACGAGAGCGGAAAAATATGTGTTGGGCGTTCAATGGCATCCTGAACTTTCCTACAAAACGGATAAACTTTCATCAAATATATTTAAGGATTTTGTGCTGAATTGCAGCAATAAAAGGAGTTAGTTGGTGAGTATTAATCAAAAACATAAAGTAAGACTCGGACTTGAAATTGTCTTAGAAAATGCCGAGCAAATATTTGAAAATAAAAGAGTTGGCTTGATTTGTAATCAAGCTTCGGTAAATCACGATTTTAATCATTCGGCAGATTTGTTTTTTGAAAATGAATTTATAAATCTGGTTGCCCTTTTCGGTCCTCAACACGGCATCAGAGGTGATGTGCAGGATAATATGATCGAAACCGGGCATACATTCGATAAACAAACCGGATTGCCGATTTATTCTTTATATAGTGAAACCCGCGAACCGACCGAGGATATGCTCAAAGAACTTGATGCATTGGTTTTCGATCTTCAGGATGTCGGCTGTCGCGTTTATACATTTATCTATACAATGGCAAATGCGATGCGGGCTTGTGCAAAGTTTGATAAAAAATTCTATGTTCTGGACAGACCGAATCCGATCGGCGGCATCAAAGTCGAGGGAAATTTACTCGAAAAAGGACACGAATCGTTTGTCGGACAATTTAGCATACCGATGAGACACGGGATGACCGTTGGTGAATTAGCAAAATTATTCAACGAATATTTCGGAATAAACTGCGATTTGACAGTCGTTGAAATGGAAGGCTGGGCGAGGGAACTATATTACGATGAAACCGATTGCCCATGGGTTATGCCTTCACCGAATATGCCGACGGTCGATACGGCGGTTGTCTTTTCGGGAACGGTCTATTTTGAAGGAACGCAAATTTCCGAAGGTAGAGGCACAACCCGACCGTTTGAAATTATCGGCGCACCATATATTGATGCCAAAAAGCTTGCAAATGCTCTGAACCAAACGCAATTAAAAGGAGTTAAGTTCAGAGATATTAACTTTTTACCGACATTTCAAAAATGTGCAGGCGAAATTTGCGGCGGGGTTTTTATACATATTTTAGATAGGGACGCATTTGAACCGGTGCTTGCCGGAATAGCGATCGTTAAAACGATCTTTGAATTGTATAAGGACGAATTCAAATGGAAAGATACTCCATACGAATATGTTTTTGACAGAAATCCTTTTGATGTCATTTCCGGGTCTTTTAAAACGAGGGAACAAATTGAATCGGGATTGAGTTTGGATGAGATAAAACTTTCGTGGGAAAAAGACGTAAAAGTATTTGAAGAATTAAGGAAGAACTATCTGCTTTACTAGTTCAAGTGGATTATACATAGTTAAGTCCAAATATTTCTAGTGTTTAGTAATAGTTTTCAGAAAAGTTTATTGAATGTCTGCTTTCCGACATTTAAAGTGGAATATTAATCATTTTATGAATAATTATATCGTTAATGCCTTAATTGCGTGGTTCATTCCGGGATTGGGGCATATTCTACAAGGGAAAATCAAAAGAGGGATTATTATCGGCGCATCGGTTTGGATTCTGATTATTGTCGCAATTATCAGTGGCGGCGCACATTATCCCGGATTTGAATTTAAGGATGGAGCATTGCTTTATGTTTTGAATACATTTGCAAGAATCGGGAATGGATTAGGAGCTTTGGTAAGCTATTATTTTATGTCAAATCCGATGAAAGATGTGGCGGCTTGGGCAACCTTCGAATACGGCGGACGTTTGTTGGAAGTTGCCGGTTTGCTTAATTATTTGGCGGTTATCGATTCCGTTGACATCCAATTGGAGAGAAAGAAATGATTCATTTTATCTATTTATTGGTTTTTGCAATGTTTGTTTCTTTGGTTTTTGGCGCGATCGCAAGCGGAACAACTAAAGAACGAGTCATTTACGGACTCAAAACTTTTTTACAATTCGTCGTTATCAGTTTGGTAATGGCGTGGATTTTTTATTTTATTCCTTATAAATAAATGGGCTTAATTGAAACTGAAGGTGTAATCTTAAAAAGTTACAGTCTGGCGGAAGCGGATAAGATCGTGATTTTTTTAACACAAGAACAAGGATTGATACGCGGCGTTGCGAAAGGTGCGAAAAGATTGAAAAGTAAATTCGGCGGTAGTCTGGAACCTTTTACGATAGTTAAATTGGAATACAATCAAAAGGAAGAAAGGGAATTAGTCTCGATCAGACAGATCGAATTGCTGAAATCCTATTTTGAAAAGGCTGCCGAACCGATATTTCTGCAAAAGTTTTCATATTTAGCCGACCTTTTAATTGAATTTTCACCGCCTAATGATCCAAATCAAAGACTATACCGAATGACCAAAGTTTGTTTGCAGGCATCGGATAACAGTTTGCAAATTTTAGATATTATTACACTTTATTTTGAATTATGGTTACTGCGTTTGGGCGGTTATTTACCTGATTGGGAAGTTTGTAATGTTTGTAAAAGAAAACTGGAATTAAACGAATCCGCTTCGATTCAAATAAATTTTCAACTGCTTTGCAACCTATGCCGAAAAACTCGAAATTCATTAATGGTTTCAGGAAAAGAAAGAGAATTGTTTAATTCTGCCCAAAAACTTTCACCTGAGAATTTCATCGAATATTCAAGGGCTTACAACGCCGAAGTCAAAGACATTTCAACGATCTTGAAAAGAATAATTTCACATATTCTCGGAAAAGAAGTTATCGGTGAAAAGGTAATTTTAGCAATTAATTAAAAGGGAAATGAGCAGTAGTTTTAGCTGGAGAATTTCAAAATACATCTTGCAGGCGGTTTTACCGTATTTTGTCTTTATTTGGCTTTTACTCAGTGTGATCTTGTTTGTTCAGCAGGCAGGTCGATATACGGATATTTTTTTCAGCGCAAATATTCCGACAGGATTATTGTGGCAACTGACATTTGCACTTTTGCCGAATGTAGTAGCATTTACGTGTCCGATGGCGGTTTTGATCGGCTCGATTATCGGAATTTCGAGAATGCGCGGCGATTACGAACTCGTCGCTTTGAGGTCCGCCGGAGTCGGAAATTTGCAAGTTACGATCCCGATCCTGCTTTTGGGAATTTCACTTTCCTTTTTTACATTTTTTATCAATTTGAAAGGTATTCCTTTTGCCGCTCAAATCGTCAGAAAAGTAGCAGTGCAAGCTGCAATTTATAAACCCGAATCTCCGATCGAACCCGGCGTATTTAACACGGAAATAAACGGTTATACGATTTATGTGAAAGACGGAGATTTTGAAAGCGGAACTTGGAAAAATATTTTCATATACAACGAAGACCAAAACGCTCAAATTTCGCGTCTGATAACGTCAAAAAAAGGTCGGCTCGATTCGAATTCGGAAAAATCGGAATTAGTGTTGGAACAAGCGGTGATTTCGACGATTCCGATTACCGGAGCAAAGGAAAAATTCATATCCGAAAATGTCGGACAAGTCAGAGTTTCGATCAAAACAAAGCGTAGCGAACTGGTTGAAAAATTGACAAAAGGCGAGCAATTACCTGACGAACTCGGATTAACCGAACTTTCAAAATTCATCGAAACCAAAGAAGGAAAAGAGCGCATCGAAGCACAAATTTTATTGCTTCGACGGATCGTTTTATCAATCACACCGCTGATCTTCGCGCTGCTCGGAACGTCACTTGTTTTGAGATTCAACCGTGGAGGCAGAGGATTCGGCATATTTCTGGCATTAATTAGTTTAGTCGGTTATTACTTACTTGCACTTTTAGGAGAACAATTGGCGCGAACACAATTTATATCGGCATTTACGGGAAGTATTCTGCCGATCTTGATCAGCAGTTTATTAATTGCTTGGTTTTATTTGTCGAACAGACTTTTTTTGAAAAAAAATATCGGAAATTACGGAATCGGCAAGTTTATAAATAACAACTACAAACTCGAATTAAGTAAAATATTCAAAACCAGATCAACATTCAGTTTTAACAACGGAATCTTAGACCTCGACATAATTTTAAGCTTGCTCAAATACTTATTTTTGACACTCGGCTTTTTAGGTTCGATCTATATAATTTTCACCGCCTTCGAACTCTGGAAATTTGCCGGAATAATCGAAAACGGCACTTATTTGTTGTTCAAATATTTATTTTATTTAATTCCTTTCATTTATATACAGCTCGCGCCTTCAGCATTAATGATCGCAACCTTGACGGCTTATGTCATCAAATCGAGGCAAAATGAAATCGTAACTTGGATTTCAGCCGGACAAAGCGTTTATCGTTTATTATTTCCTTGTTTTGCTTTAATGATTTTAATCGGCGTTCTGAATTTCGGTTTACAAGAATTGATCTTGCCGCGATCGAATGAGATACAAGATGAACTCCGCTCACAGATTCGGAATAAAGGAATTGCGGTAAAAAAAGAAGGAAAACTTTGGGTTGCAAGTGAAAATAGAATCTATTCATTTGAAACTGAACAGGGAAGTTTTACGAAAAAGCAATCAATGAAAAACCTGACAGTTTATGAATTTTCAAACGAAGATACGAAATTGCTCAAAGTTTACAAGGTTCCGAAGGCAGTTTGGGAAACCGAAAAAATCATTTTCGACGGTGAAACCGACGTTTTGGATTTACAAAATGGAAGTACGCATTTCTCGAAAAGTTTGAACGGGGAATTGAGAGAAATCTCGAATCCTTTCAACGACTTATACAAAAAACCGAATCATTTAAATATTTCTGCCGTAAAGCAACAAA
This sequence comes from Pyrinomonadaceae bacterium, assembly GCA_036833775.1. Lineage (GTDB taxonomy): Bacteria > Acidobacteriota > Blastocatellia > Pyrinomonadales > Pyrinomonadaceae > JAJQRF01. The sequence continues at coordinate 6,044 of DAITPE010000249.1, forward strand.
TTGAAAATACCGAATCAAGTCTTGAAAAAAGAAATTATCAAGTTGCCCTCGAAAAGAAATATACGACCCTGATCTTGCCTTTTATCATTACTTTGTTCACGGCACCTTTTGCATTGTCTTTGAGCCGAAAGGGTAAGGTCATGACAGTCGGTTATGCGGTCGGGATTTGGCTTTTGTTTATGGGAATTACGAATACGTTCGAGCAGTTCGGGCTTTCGGGATTTATTCCTCCGACGATTGCAGTTTGGGCACCGTTATTGTTGTTTTCAATGCTGGGAATCTATTTGCTATCTAAAATAAAAACATAAAAAAAAAGAACCGTAATTTCACGGTTCTTTTTTTCCAACTTTAGTAAATCGAAATTTAGGTTCCGGTTTCCCAAGATGACATATATTCAAGCATTTCTGGGGTCAAAGTATCGATCGAAACGCCCATTGCACGGAGCTTCAAGCTCGCAATTTCCTGATCGACTTCTGCCGGAAGAACGTGAACGCCTGCTTCGAGAGTTCCGTGATTTTTGACCAAATATTCAGCCGATAAAGCTTGGTTGGCGAATGACATATCCATTACGCTCGCCGGATGACCTTCAGCCGCCGCCAAATTGATCAAACGACCTTCGCCGAGAACGATGACGCTCTTGCCGTTGGTTCCGATGTATTCTTCGACGAACGGACGACGTGTATGAACTTCGGAAGACATTTCACGCAGAGCTTCGAGATTGAGTTCAAGATCGAAATGTCCGCTGTTGCAGACGATCGCGCCGTCTTTCATTGATTCGAAATGTTCTTTGTCGATGACGTGACGATTTCCTGTCACAGTTACGAAGAAATCGCCCAATTTACAAGCTTCGCCCATCGGCATCACGCGGAATCCGTCCATCACCGCTTCGATAGCTTTAATCGGATCGATCTCAGTCACGATGACGTTCGCGCCCAAACCGCGCGCGCGCATTGCAACGCCTTTTCCGCACCAACCGTAACCAACGACGACCAAAGATTTTCCTGCCAACAAAATGTTCGTGGCGCGGATAATTCCGTCAAGTGTCGATTGTCCCGTTCCATAGCGGTTATCAAAGAAATGCTTGGTTTGCGCATCATTGACAGCCATTGCAGGGAAGTTCAAAACACCGGCTTTGACCATCGCTTGCAAACGAACGATTCCGGTCGTGGTTTCTTCGGTCGTTCCGATGATTTTTTCGGCTAATTCCGGTTTTTCTTTAAGCATCGTGGCAACCACGTCCGAACCGTCATCGATAATGATGTTCGGATTCGATTCGAGAGCCATTCGGACGTGACGCATATATGTTTCGGTCGATTCGCCTTTCAGAGCGAAAACCGGAATTCCCCAATCTGAAACGAGCGAAGCCGCAACGTCGTCTTGTGTCGAAAGCGGGTTTGAAGCAATCAAGATTGCTTCTGCGCCGCCGGATTGAAGCGTTCGCGCCAAATTTGCCGTTTCGGTCGTGATATGCGCACAAGCGACGAGTTTCACGCCAGCCAACGGTTTTTCCGCTTCAAAACGCTCACGGATCAATCTCAAAACGGGCATTTCGCGGTCAGCCCATTCAATTCTTTGTTTTCCTTGCGGGGCAAGGTTGATGTCTTTAATATCGTATTCCATTGAAATTCCTTCTTTAGCCATAAATAAATGATTCGATTAGATAGAAATGAGGCGGTCGCAAGACCGCCTTAATGTGTTTGTTTAAATAAAAAAACTAAACGCTGGTCGCGTTGCTGAGCGAACTAAGCAATGCGTCTGCTTTATCGGTTTTTTCCCAGGAAAAGCCATCGCGTCCGAAATGTCCGAATTTCGCGGTTTCCTTAAAGATCGGGCGGCGCAGATCGAGCGTTTCGATGATTCCTTTCGGATTCAGTTGGAAATTTTTGCGAACTGCTTCCGAAAGTTTGCTTTCGTCAACTTTTCCGGTTCCGTGCGTATCAACCAAAACCGAAACAGGTTCGGCAACGCCGATCGCGTAAGCCAATTGAACCGTACATTTGTCGGCAAGTCCTGCGGCAACGATGTTTTTGGCGATATAACGCGCCATATAAGCTGCCGAGCGGTCAACTTTCGTCGGGTCTTTACCCGAAAATGCGCCGCCGCCGTGCGGAGCATATCCGCCGTATGTGTCAACGATGATTTTGCGTCC
>DAITPE010000250.1:0-8158 GCA_036833775.1 Pyrinomonadaceae bacterium
GAAGTGAACGGCGATCATTCCGACCATCACAACGGGCAAAACTGCGACGTGCAAAACGTAAAATCTGAGCAATGCTTCTTGTCCGACCGATGTATCGCCGAGCAGGATGAATCTCATTTGTTCGCCGACGACAGGCGCATAACCCGCGATCGCCGTTCCGACCGTGATCGCCCAAAATGCAAGCTGATCCCACGGAAGCAAATATCCTGTAAAACTCGAAAACAAAGTTAATAGAAACAAACCGACACCGAGAACCCAGTTGAATTCGCGCGGTTTTTTATACGAACCCGTGAAAAATACACGGCACATATGAAGGAAAACCGCTGCGACCATTCCATGTGCGCCCCAGCGATGCATATTTCTCAAGAAAACGCCGAAAGCGACCGAGCCGCGAAGATCGAGCATTCGGTCGTAAGCCTGCGTCGTTGACGGAACGTAATAGAACATCAGCAAAATTCCCGTGACCGTTAAAATCAGAAACAAAAATAAGCTGATCAATCCCAAACCCATCGTGAACCAAGGTTTCAGCGTATGTTTATGCACCTTAACGGGATGCATATGCAGAAAGAAATTGGTAAAGCTGGTTTTCGATCTGCCAAGGTCTGTATGCGGTAAATCATTGCGAAATACCGAATTCCAAACGTCCTTCGGCATTTCCGTGAATATACTTAAAAAACTGCTCTTTTTATTATCTTTGCTCATACGGTAAACCATTTACCCGAATCAATTTGTTTTCCTTTGTCAACTTCCAATTCGCCGTTCGGAGCCAGCGAAAGTTCATACCATGGCAAAGGTTTCGGTGCCGGACCGCCCGTGACGTTGCCGTCTTGGTCAAAACGCGAACCGTGACACGGACAAGCAAATCCGGTATCCGCAACGCCGACCACGCATCCGAGATGTGTGCAGACGACCGAGATCGCCGCCATCTTGTTTCCTTCGCGGACGATCGCTACTTTTTGATCGCCGAGCGCGATGCGCGTTCCTGGCGGGAATTGTTCAGGCGTTCCGATCGCAAAACGCGACGGCTTTCCGTAGGTTGCTCGCGGTTTGATAAACACGAGATTTGAAACAATGCTCACGATTGCCGAGCCGAATATTCCCATACTCGTCAACCACGCTAAAACTTTTCTTCTCGAAACGGGTTCGCCCGATTCGACTTCTTGAGCGTCATGCTTCTCGCTCATATTCCGGTTCCTCCTCGATTTGATCGACCATTTCTTCGATGTCCGACCAAAATACTTGATATTTGGTGTCTTCGATATTTCGGAAATAATCCTTTTTGACGGCAAAAATAAAAATAAACGCCGCGCCTGCGCCCATAAAAAGACTTGCGATGATTGCAATCCAAGTTAGTGTCATAAAAAAGACTTTGGACGTTTACCGAATGCCTGAGAAATATTTCACAAGCATTGCTGGAAACTTACCGACCAGAAAAATTTCCTAATTATTTTTTAGTAAAATCTGCGATAGTTTTATTTTTAAGAAGGTTTACCAATTCTTCGCGCATTCGCTTCCAATCATTGCAAACCGGACACGGATCCCCGTCATCCTGCGAACGGCACAAAATACATTCATCGAGATAGGGATCATGGTCTAAAACCTGAAAAACGTCCCACAAAGTTATCGTCTGCGGAGCGCGTGCCAGTAAATAACCGCCATGAATTCCTTTGACCGAGCGAACGATGCGATGTCTGCGAAGTTCGCCGAGCAATTTTCTCAAATAAACCGGTGGAATTTTTTCGCTGTCGGCGATTTCCGTCAAACCGCAAAGTCGAAGATCAGTTTGTCTTGCCATATGTGCCAATGCTCTGATTCCGTATCCTGTTGCTTTTGAAAAAACCATTTCAGCGAGTCACCTTATTAAAAATGTTACTTCTTTGTCCTTTTTTATGTTTGCGTTAAATAAAAATTTGGACAATAATTAGTTCGCATCATTTTTTTGATGAATCTGACCAAAAAAACAACCTAAATCTAAATAACTATTGGTATTCTGAATTTCCGGCTATTCAGAAAAATTTTTTGTAAACGAAAAATTTTATGAGAATAAGTGAGATTACCGAATTAGTCGAAGGAACTGCCGATGCCGCTTTTGCGCTCGATCCGCAGGGCGCGGTAATGGCTTGGAACAAAGCCGCCGAAACGATTTTCGGTTTGAGCAAAAACCAAGCGATCGGAAAACATTGCCGCGAAGTCGTCAAAGGAATGGACGAATGCGGACACGCCTGCAACGAAAACTGCACGATTCGCCAACGCGCACAAAACCGTCAATTAATTAATAATTACGATCTTCAAGTTCAAACCAAAAATAAACGCGAATGGTATAACTTTTCGATTATGATCGTTCACGAATCGAAATCTACACAGCCATACACGATTCATATCGCGCGTCCGGCTGATTTGCGAAAGCGTTTTGAAATCCTGATGCGCGATTTCGTCGTTCAGCAAACGAGTCTTTCGGACGTAAATGTAAACGAAATTCTTTCAGCAAAGAACACGCCGACAAATAATGTAGATTTGAGCAAACGCGAAATCGAAATTTTGAAGTTTCTCGCAAAAGGCGTGAAAACCTCCGAAGTTGCGGATAAATTATTCATCAGCCGCACGACTGTAAATAATCATATTCAGAACATTTTAAAGAAACTCAATGCACATTCGCGGCTCGAAGCGATTCGCCGCGCCGAACAAGCCGGATTGATCTGAGCAATTTTATACAAAAATAATTCCTATTTCTGCTTGACAACAATTTGAAATAGGAATATATTTTTCTTGGCTATATAACTAGATAATTATATAGCAATTAAAAAGGTGAATGTATGACAGTAGAAAAATTATTATTCAGGATTGCCGGAAGTTTTATCGTCATCAGTGTTGTTTTAGGCTTTTTGGTCAGCCCGTATTTCTTTTATTTCACGGGGTTTGTCGGATTGAATATGTTCCAGTTTTCATTCACGAATTTTTGTCCGATGATCCACATCATTAAATTTCTCGGTTTCAAAGAAACGAAAGCGTAAAAGAAAATGTGCAGACCGAAAAATAAAACTCTCATCGAGCGGAAAACACTTTGGCGAATGATCTTGCCGATTTTTTTCGCCGTTGTGTTTGCGATTCCGATTTCGGCGCAGAATGTTTTTCCGCCGATTTTGACGCTTGAAAAAGCTGTCGAAACCGCCGTTCAAAACAATCCGCAAACGCGTATGACTGAAGCGGGAATCAAGCTTGCCGAAGCAAAAATTGCCGAAGCAAAAACCGGAAAAAGTCCTTTTGTAAATTTTTCGCAAAATGTGATGCGAAGCAATAATCCGGTTTTCGTTTTCGGTTCTTTGCTCGAACAAGGTCGCTTCGGCGCGGCAAATTTTGCGATCGATAAACTCAATCATCCGAGCGGTTTAAATAATTTTCGTTCGCTTGTCAGCGTGCAAAAACCGCTTTTCGATCAGCATCAAACGCGTTCGCATGTGACACAAGCGAATTTCGGAAAACAACAAGCCGAACTTCAAGCAGAATTCGTTCGTCAAAATCTGCGTTTCGGTGTTATCAAACAATTTTACGGAACGATTTTAGCGCAGGAACAAGTAAAAGTTACGACCGAAGCCGTCAAAGCTGCCGAAGCCAACCGCAAGAAAACACGCGATTTAGCCGATGTCGGTATGACGACGGAAGCAGATTTTCTCGCCGCCGAAGTCGAGCTTGCAAACGCCGAACAGCAAAAACTCGAAGCCGAAAGCGATCGAATCGTTTCGCTTTCCGCTTTAAATATTACGCTCGGCGAAAAACCCGATTTTCAATACGAGATCAACACGAATTTGCAGGAAAAATTCTTTCAAGTCGAAGATCAAGACGAACTTTTGAAGCTTGCATTAGAAAACCGCGCCGATTTTCAAAAAACAAAACTCGCCGTCGAACAAAGCAAAGAACAGACGAAATCCGTTATAAATACTAAACTTCCGCGTGTCGATGTTTTTGGAAATTACGGTTACAGCTCGCCTTATATCGCCAACGGAAGTTCTGATTATACGGTCGGAATAAGTTTAAATTACACGCTTTACGATGCCGGACGAAAAGCACGAATCGAGCAGACGACTTCCGCCGAAATGCTCGCCGAAGCTCAGAAAGACGATCTGGCAAATCAGATTCGGTTGGAAGTCATAAAAAGTTATCAAAATTATCAAACATCGCGCGCCAAAATTCAGGTTTCCGTCAAAGCAATCGCGCAAGCCGAAGAAGTTTTACGAATCGTCCAAGACCGTTATAAATTCGGCGTTTCGACGATCACGGAAGTTCTTCGTGCGGAAACTGCTTTGGTTCGCGCCAAACAAAATCTGTTGTCGGCGCGTCACGATTATTACATCGCTTATGCAGCAATTTTGCTCGCTACGGGAAGATTGACCGATGTGCGTTTTTTTAATTAAACAAGGAAAAATGCAGAAAAACGGTGAAAATATGAAAGTAAAGATTGCCTTAATTACAATAATTTCGAGTCTGTTTGTTTTTGCGGCTTCGTGCGGTAAAAAGGAAGAAAACGCGCTGAAAAATATTCCGCTTGCCGTATCGCTAAATGTTCCGATCTCTAAAGTTACGCTCGGTTCGATGGAAAATTTCTACGAAGCGACGGGAACGGTCAAAGCCAAAACTACGACGCAGATTTCCGCGAATATGTTGGGCAGAATCGTCGCGTTTCCGGTTGCGGAAGGCGATTACGTTTCACGCGGACAAGTTTTGGTCGAAATTGACAACCGCGAAAGCCAAAATCAACAGCAGAAAGCAAACGCCGGAATGAAGGAAGCGCAAGCCGCTTTGATCGAAATCGACAAATCGGTCGTCGCCGCAAACGCAGGCGTGAAAACTGCCGAAGCAAATCGCGTTTTGGCGGAACAAACTTTTGCGCGCTTCAAAGAACTTTACGAACGAAAATCGGCGAGCGGACAAGAATTTGACGAAGCACAATCGCGTTTGAAAGCTGCAACTTCCGAAGTCGAACGCGCCAAAGCGAATGTTCAGGCGATTCTTTCAAAAAAACAACAAATTAACGCGAAGATCGAACAAGCAAAAGCTGACATTGCGGGAACAAAAATTTATGAAGGTTACGGGAAAATCACTTCGCCTGTTTCGGGAATTATTGTGAAAAAGCTCGCCGAAAAAGGCGCGATCGCTTCGCCCGGAGTCCCGTTGCTTTCGATTGAAGACAGCTCGCAATATCGTCTGGAAGCGGCGGTCGAAGAATCGAATTCAAAAATGGTGCGAATCGGAAATCGTGTAAACGTAAAGATCGACGCGATCGGCGAAGGCGAATTTTTCGGCGTGATTTCGGAAATCGTTCCGTCTGCCGACGCTTCGAGCAGAAGTTTGACTGTAAAAATCGATTTACCCGCAAACTCTTTGTTAAGAACGGGTTTATACGGTTTGGCGCGTTTTCCGATTGCAGGAAAACAATCGATTTCAGTTCCAAACACGGCAATCGTTCAGCGTGGACAACTTTCGGGAGTTTTTGTTGTAACGACTGACGGAATCGCGCAATTTCGCATCGTTACGACCGGAAAAACTGCGGACGGAAACGTCGAAATTCTTTCAGGATTATCCGAAGGCGACGAATATGTTTCGGCAGACGCAAACCGCGTAAATGATGGCGTAAAGGTCAGATAATGTCGGAACGCCCGCGCCCTCGCAGGCATTGTATAAACGACTTCTAAATAAGTGTTTAAGATAAACGAATTTGATTATTTAATTAAAATTACGCCGTTTTTCAAACGACGTTTGCCTGCGAGGGCGCAGGCGTTCCCAAAGTTATGAAAGAGCTTGGAATTGCCGGAAAATTAGCCGGAGCATTCATTCAATCAAAACTCACGCCGTTAATAATTGCGGCTTCGATCTTGCTCGGACTCGGTGCGGTTGTGATGCTTCCGCGTGAAGAAGAACCGCAAATTATCGTGCCGATGGTTGACGTGATGGTGCAAATGCCGGGTGCTTCGTCAAAAGAAGTCGAAGAACGCGTGACGAAGCCGATGGAAAAATTGCTCTGGGAAATTTCCGGCGTTGAATACATTTATTCGACCTCTTCGCCCGGAATGTCAATCGCAATTATACGCTTCAAAGTCGGGCAGAATGAAGAAGATGCTCTGGTTCGGCTCAATCAGAAACTCTCGGCAAATCTAGATATTGTTCCAAACGGTGCTTCGATGCCGCTCGTCAAACCGCGTTCAATCGACGATGTTCCAATCATTGCTCTGACGCTTTCGAGTTCAAATTACGATAGTTTTACAATTCGCCGAATTGCCGCACAAATTACCGATCAAATCAAAGAAATTACCGATGTTTCCGAAGTAAAAATTATCGGCGGACAACGCAGACAAGTCCGCGTTTTGCTCGATGAAACGAAAATGTCTTCGAGAAATATCGCTCCGGCGACGTTGATTCCGATGCTTCAACAGACGAATCAACAGATTACTTCAGGTGCGATTTCTTCAAATAACAAAGAAGCGATTATCGAAACGGGAAACTTTTTAACGACGGCGGAAGACGTTGGAAATGTTGTAGTTGGCGTTTTCGGCAGTCGTCCGGTGTTTCTGAAAGATGTTGCAACGATTTCCGACGGAGCGGAAGAACCTGCCGATTATGTGATGTTCGGACACGGCGCGGGCGAGGAACACGAAGCGAAAACGGAACAAAAAGCGACAGGCATCGAACCTGCCGTAACGATCGCCGTTTCCAAACGAAAAGGCACGAACGCGATTGATATTTCGCATAAAGTTTTGGAAAAAGTCGAGGCGTTGAAAGGAACTTTTATTCCAAAAGATGTCCGCGTTACCACAACCCGAAATTACGGCGAAACTGCGGCTGAAAAGTCGAACGAGCTACTTCTGCATATGTTGATTGCGGTCGTTTCAGTTTCGATTTTGATAATCTTTGCACTCGGTTTCCGCGAATCGGGCATCGTTGCAACGGCAATTCCTGTCACTCTGGCTCTAACTCTCGCCGTTTTCTATTTTTACGGCTACACGCTCAATCGCATCACACTTTTCGCTTTGATTTTCTCGATCGGAATTTTGGTTGATGACGCGATCGTCGTCGTCGAAAATATGACGCGGCATTACGGTTTGCCCGAAAATAAAGGAAAATCAATTATTGACGTGGCTGTGCGAGCGGTTGATGAGGTTGGAAACCCGACGATTTTAGCGACTTTCGCGGTTATCGCGGCGATCTTGCCGATGGCGTTTGTCAGCGGTTTAATGGGACCTTATATGCGTCCGATTCCAGTCGGAGCGTCCGCCGCGATGATTTTTTCGATGATCGTAGCGTTTGTCGTCACGCCGTGGGCGGCTCTGAAAATGCTCAAACGCGACACGAAACACGAACACGAAAAAGAAGGATTTACGACGCGTCTTTACCGCAAAGTGATGCACGCAATTATCGCCGAACCTTTTTGGCGTTATTCGTTCTTGGCAGGCGTGATTTTGCTTTTGCTTGCCGCAGCATCGCTCGTCGCTCTGAAATTCGTCAAAGTGAAAATGCTTCCTTTCGACAATAAATCGGAGTTTCAAGTCGTCGTCGATATGCCCGAAGGTTCGACGCTCGAACAAACCGCCGCCGTCACACGCGAACTCGCAAATTACGTCGGAACGGTGCCGGAAGTTGTTGATTATCAAATGTATGTCGGCACGGCTTCGCCATATAATTTCAATGGTTTAGTCCGTCATTACTTCCTGCGGCGTGGCTCAAATGTCGCGGATATTCAGGTCAATCTCCTGCCCAAAGAGGAACGCGCGGCACAAAGCCACGACATCGCCAAGCGTGTCCGCGAGCCGCTTCAAAAGATTGCTCAAAAATACGGTGCAAATGTAAAAGTCGCCGAAGTTCCGCCCGGTCCGCCGGTTTTACAAACGATCGTTGCCGAAATTTACGGACCGAATTACGAACGCCAAATCGAAGTCGCCAAAGGCGTTAAAGACATTCTCGAAAAAACTGACGGCGTAGTTGATGTGGATTGGTATGTCGAAGACAACCAGACCAAATACAACCTCAAAATCAACAAAGAAAAAGCCGCGATCAGCGGAATTTCCGCCGAACAAATCGCTCAAACTTTGCGGGTTGCGGTTGATGGAATTAATGTCGGACTACTCCACGTTCCGACTGAAAAAGAAGACGTTTATATTAATCTGCGTCT
>DAITPE010000251.1:0-8079 GCA_036833775.1 Pyrinomonadaceae bacterium
TCTTGCTTCGCTCGAACGCTCGATGCAGGCAGGGATGCCTGCGCTCCAAATAGTTTGCTTTTACATTTTCCTGTCTGCCGTGTCTGCAAAACTTTTTTACGATACAATAAAACTCGTAATTTATGCTTCTGGACATTACGCCTCTACGGGTTTCAAGGGATTATCGTCTGCTTTTTTTCGGTCAGCTCGTTTCGTTTTTCGGGACGATGATGACGTTTGTCGTCGTTCCTTTGCAGATGTTCGAGCTTACGCAGTCGAATCTCTACGTCGGACTTTTAGGACTCGCAGAATTCGTGCCGATGTTCGGACTCGCATTTCTCGGCGGCGCACTTGCAGACGCGCTCGACCGCCGAAAAATATTACGCTTGACCGAGATCGGGCAAACGATCACGACCGCGATTCTGCTCGGAAACGCGCTTTTGCCGCAACCGAAAGTTTGGGTTTTGTTCGTCGTCGTCGCGCTTCACGCCGGACTTGCGGGACTGCAAAGACCTTCGTTCGAAGCCTTGATTCCGAAGATCGTGCCGTCCGAATATATGACGGCTGTCGCGGCTTTGAATTCGATTCGCTTCAACGTCGGCGCGATCATCAGCCCGATTCTCGGCGGTTTGCTCGCTTCGCAATTCGGCGCGAAGACGGCTTATGCGATAGATTTGATAACTTTTACGGCTTCGCTCGGTGCGGTCTGGCTGATAAAGGCAGTTCCGCCGCCCGAAAATGCCGACGACGTTTCGCTCGAATCGATCAAACGCGGTTTTCAATACGCGATGAGCCGCAAAGAATTACTCGGAACGTATTTAATTGACATCAACGCGATGCTTTTCGGGATGCCGAAAGCTCTTTTTCCCGCGCTCGCCGTCATTTATCAGGCGAAATCGGTCGGATATTTTTATTCTTCGATCGCGGTCGGCGCGTTGATCGCAACTTTCACGTCGGGTTGGGCAAAATACGTCCACAAACACGGCGTTGCGATTACGATCGCCGCCGCATTTTGGGGAATTGCGATCATCTTTTTCGGCTTTTCGACAAATCTATACGCCGGACTTTTCTTTCTCGGCGTCGCCGGATTTTTCGATATGATCTCCGGCATTTTTCGCGGAACGGTCTGGAATCAAACGATTCCGAACCAACTGCGCGGAAGACTCGCGGGAATCGAAATGATCAGTTTTCTGACCGGACCGATGCTCGGCGACGCCGAAGCGGGAATCGTCGCGCATTATTTCGACGTAAAAATCTCGATCATCGTCGGCGGAATCTTAACCGTCGCGGGAGCGATCGTTTTGGCGATTCTGCTGCCCGAATTCATCAAATACGACGGGCGCGAAGGTGTAAAACGCAAAATATTAGAGGAAAATTTGAATGAAGGAAGTTAGAAAAGAAAAAAGTTTCAAGCAAAAATTGCTGTCCGTGACGCTTTTTTCGTTGATTTTCGGTATTTTTATCGGAACATTTTTTGCGACGATGTGCGGCTTTTTTGTGCCCGTCGTGTTCCCGAATTGGGCAGGAAAATTCGTCTGCGAAGGCAGAATGGTTTATCAAAATTTGCAGGAAGTTTATCTCTGCTACACGTCGGAAACCGTTTCCTACGAACTCGGCACAAAGGTTTTTTGGACGATGTTCAAACTGTTCGTCGCGCCGTGTCTGGCGTTGAGCTTCATAATTCTTTTCGCCTTTTACGGACTGATTGAATTCGTTCTCGGCAAAAACGCCGAAATCGAAAGTTAAGAAAAGATAATTGCCTGCGAAATAAACGAAAGTAGCGAAAATAAGAAAGTAAAAAAACTGAATATAAGTTATTTGCATTTCCTTTTTCGTTCTTTTCGTTTATTTCGCAGGTAAATTCCTAATTTTTATCTGTGTCCATCTGTGTTAATCTGTGGGTAAATAAAAAAGTTATATGGCAATTTTAAGAAAAAGAGAAGTAGAAAATTTAGCGCAGATGAATGGCGAAGAACTCGAAGCCTTTCTCAAAAATCTTCCCGCCGGACAATACGACATCGAAGACCTTTTCGATTTTCTCGAATACAAGCTCGAAAAGGAAGAATGTAATCATTCTTTACGTCTTTCGATGCAATTTATGATGGAAAACCGTCTCAATTTCCCGAAACTTTCCGCGTGGCTCCAGCAAAACGGCGGTTTTTGCGATTGCAAAGTCTTAGAACAAATCGCCCCCGAATGGCGCAAAGCTTTTGACCAAGCCGAACCGCAAGATGAAGAAGCTGCTGAAAATTAGCAACCTGATAATCATTATCTATTTCTCGATATTGATTATTTCCTTCATCGTTTTTTACGTATTGAAACTTAATTCTGCGTCGGCTGAATCTGTGATTGTCGGATTGCTTTTGATGCTTCCTTTCATAATATATTTCGGATCAGCCGATTCAATCGCGCCGAAACTGAGCCGATTATTTCTGATAACTCATTTACTCATAATCGTTTTACTTTTCATAACGGTAAAATTCAGCTATTTACTTCCAATTCCTGCATTCATTGTTTTTGCATATTTGGTTAAGCGAAAATATCGAATCGAATTAGACAATTGGATAAAAAGCGGCGGTTTCAAAAAACAAAAGAAATTGCCGAAAGATATTTTGAACAAACTCGGAAAAGACAAAAATTGGAAATGTTTCAGCAACAAATTTATTCTCAAAAACGGCAAAGAAATTCCTTATTTAGTTTGGTTCGGAAAGCAATTCGAAAAAATGATGACGATCAGAAATGGAGTTATGCAGCCGACTGCTTACGAAATATCTTATCTCGCTGTTTCCTTTTCACCGCAAAATATTAATAGAAGTTTTCAGAAAATAGTCGAAAAACTTTTTATTGAAAAAGAAATGTTTCGAGATGAAGAAAATTTTTACTTATCGCAAAAGTTTTCAGATAACAGTTTTGCTGTTGCATGGATGATCGAACCGTTTCCCGACAATCTGAATGAGAAATTGAAAGAAATTGAAGAAATTTTGAATGAGATTTCTTAAACTTAAATTAGTTTACCAACCGCGATTAATTTCCCATTTATCAATAATTTCGCCTTTTTCCAAAATGTGATAATGCGAATGTTGGAGCGCGGTCAGGCACGAATGATTTGCCAAGATACGCAAGCGTGAACCGACTTTTAATTGCTCGAAAACTTCGTCGTTACCAACAAAAATCTCGCCGTGTTCCTGCGAAAGCGAACCGACGCGTAAATTCAGATCGTTTCCTTGCAGATCGTAAACGCGACCGTAACCGCAGTTTTCGTCGAATTCGACTGCGCCGCGATCTTTTGAAAGCGCGACTGCGCCCGCGTCAACGACGATTTTTTTCCGCGCTGAATCTGTATGAATGACCGCCGCGAGAACCGTCAAAGCGCAATCTTCAAACGAACAACTTCCCAAAGTTGCCTGAAATGCGTCGAAGAAAATATAGTTTCCGCAACGAAATTCAGTGATTCCGTCGAGATCGTCAATTGCCGAAAAGGTCGGTGTCGAACCGATGCTCACGGTCGGAACTTTCAAACCTTCGGCGCGAAGTTTTTCCGCCAAACCGCGCATCGAATCTCTTTCGTGACGCGCAATTTTCAACAATTTTTCAGGCGAATCGGCACTGTAAGATTGTCCGGCGTGCGTCAAAATTCCTTCAAAATTCAAGTTTGATGATTTGGCGATCAAGCGCGGAATTTCCAAAGCTTCCTTCGTCTGCGGTTCGACGCCGCAACGATGCGCACCGACATCGACTTTCAGCAAAACATTGATCTTAGCGTTTTCAAACTTTGCTTTTTCATTCAATTCACGAACGGTTTCGGTATCGTCGCTCAAAACGGAAAACTTATCCAACTTTTTAGAAATCTCGAAAACTTCAGCAAACTTTCCACGCTCGATCGGAACGCCGTAGGTTATATCCGTAAAACCGTTTGCGGCAAAAAAATGCGCTTCTGCCAAAGTCGAAACCATAATTCCGCCGAAAGTATTTTCAGTTTGAATTTTCGCAATTTCCGCCGAGCGATGCGTTTTGACGTGCGGGCGCAAGTTTACATTCAACGACTTGGCACAAGCCGAAATTCTTTCCGCGTTTTGTTTCACGCGCTCGATGTCAACGAGCAAAGACGGCGTTTTGATGGTTTCTAAGTTCATAAATTTTTTGACTGGAGCGCAAGCGGCTCGCTTGCAAACGGCGCGAATGCGTCGTAATCGAGTTTAGATTTTCAAAAGTTCGACTTTCTATTGCAATTTTTCGCGTTTCACGCTCATTTCAAGCGAGCCGCTTGCGCTTTAATCTTCTCCAATCTTAGCTCAAATAACTTTTTAGATAATTTCCAGTGTGCGAATTTTCGATTTTTGCGATTTCTTCCGGCGTTCCGACGGCGACGATTTCGCCGCCGCCTGCTCCGCCTTCGGGACCGAGATCGATGATGTAATCGGCGGTTTTTATGACATCCAAGTTATGTTCGATCACTAATAAACTTCCGCCGTTGTCGATCAATGCACGAAACGCGGCGAGAAGTTTGTTAATGTCGTCGAAATGCAATCCGGTCGTCGGTTCGTCAAAGATGAAAAGCGTTTTGGATTTCGTTTTTGTCGCCAAATGCGCGGCGAGTTTTACGCGCTGTGCTTCGCCGCCCGAAAGTGTCGTCGCCGATTGTCCGAGCCGCAAATATCCGAGTCCGACGGCTTCGATCACCTTTAATTTATTGACGAGTTTATTAACGTCTTTGAAAAACAAAATCGCTTCACGAACCGTTAATTCCAAAACTTCGGCGATATTTTTGCCTTTGTATTTTACGTCGAGAATTTCGTCTTTAAAACGTGTTCCGCGACAATCTTCGCAGGTCAATTCGACGTCCGCCAAAAACTGCATTTCGACCGTCACCGTTCCGCTTCCTTGGCACGTTTCACAGCGTCCGCCGGGAACATTGAACGAAAAATGTGAAGCGTTGAAACCTTTCGCTTTTGATTGATTGGTCGCCGCAAAAACTTCGCGGATCGCGTCGTAAGCTTTGATGTATGTGACCGGATTCGAGCGCGGCGTTCTACCGATCGGCGATTGATCGACGAGAACGACATCATCAACCAAGTCAACGCCTTTTAATTCTTTGAAATGTCCGACTTGACCTTGCCATTCGCCGCGTTTTTTCTTCATTCCGGCGTATAAAATATCGTGCACGAGCGTCGATTTTCCCGAACCGGAAACGCCCGTGATGCAGACGAGCATTTCGAGCGGAATTTCGACCGAAACGTTTTTCAGATTGTTTTCGCGCGCACCGATGATTTCGATTTTGTTTTTCGTCGGTTGACGGCGTTTTTGCGGAACTTTTATTTCCAGATCGCCGCGCAGATATTTCGCCGTCAATGAAGTTTCACTTTCGATCAAACCGATAAAATCGCCTTCGTAAACGAGTTTTCCGCCGAGTTCGCCGGCGTGCAGACCGATGTCGAGAATGTGATCGGAGGCGCGCATCGTTTCTTCGTCGTGTTCGACGACGAGCACCGTGTTGCCGATGTCGCGCAAGTTTTCGAGAATTTTGACAAGCCGCGTGTTGTCGCGCGGATGAAGTCCGATGGAAGGTTCGTCCAAAACGTAAAGCGCGCCGACGAGCAATGAACCCAAATTTGTCGCAAGCTGAATGCGCTGCGCTTCGCCGCCGGAAAGCGTTGAGGCAAGACGGTTTAGCGTTAAATAATCCAAACCGACATCGACCAAAAATTTCAATCGTCGGCGAATTTCCATCAAAAGTTTTTCGGCGATCTTTTCGCGTTCTTCGTTTAATTTCAGCTCGTCAAAAAACTTTTGCGCGTCGTTAATTGCGAGCACGACCGTTTCGGGAAGATTTCGACCTTCGATTTTTACGGCTTGCGCTTCTTTTCTCAAACGTCCGCCTTTGCATTCGGGGCAAGTCGTGTAGCCGCGATATTTCGCCATAAAAACGCGGACGTGAAGCTTATATTTTTTCGTTTCGAGCCAATCGAAAAATCCGCGCACACCGCGCCAACCTCGTTTTCCATCGAAAACTACGTTGCGTTGTGCTTCGCTCAAATCGGCAAACGCGGCTTTTGTGTCGATGCCTTCGTTTCGCGCAAAACGCATCAATTCTTTTTGCGCCCAATCGTATTGCGGACGCGTAAAAGGATCGATCGCGCCTTCTTCGAGCGAGAGATTTTCGTTCGGCACCACGAGCGAATAATCAATATCGATCGTATTTCCAAAGCCTTGGCAAAGCGGACACGCGCCGAAAGGCGAATTGAAACTGAAAAGTCGCGGTTCGGGTTCTTCATAAATCGTTCCGTCGTATTTGCAGATAAATTGTTCGCTGAAATTAAGTGTTTTCGGTTCATTTTCGGCGGTTTGAATGATCGCCGCGCCGCTTTCGCGGAAACACGTTTCGAGCGAATCGACAAGTCTTTGCCGAATCGATTTTTCGGCTTTCAAACGGTCAACGAGAACGAAAGTGTTTTCAAAATCTTTGTGCGTATAATCTTCAGGTTTTTGCAGATCGATCGTTTCATTTCCGCGCTGAAGACGCGAAAATCCGTGACCGAGCAGAGACATCAAAACCGCCGTGTTGTGTTGCGTTTTCGCTTTCGGATTGAAGAAATTATCCAGCGGAAACAGCACGTAAAAACGCGTTCCGTCGGGCAAAGCGGCAAGCGTATCGTCAGCCGCCGATTCGGGCGAATCTTTTTTTACTTCGCGTCCGCAAACGTAGCAGAAAGTTTGCCCGATTCGTGCAAAAAGCAGGCGCAGATAATCGTAAATTTCGGTTTGCGTCGCCACGGTCGAACGCGGATTTCGAGTCGAATTTTTCTGCCGAACGGCAATTGCGGGCGCGATTCCGATAATTTCGTCAACGTCCGGTTTGTCCATTCTTTCCAGAAATTGACGCGCATAAGCTGAGAGCGATTCGACATAACGGCGTTGACCTTCGGCGTAGATCGTATCAAACGCCAAACTCGATTTTCCCGAACCCGAAACGCCTGTCACCAGCGTCAATTTATTGAGCGGCAGACGAAACGAAATATTTTTCAAATTGTGAACGCGCGCACCGCGCACTTCGATTGCTTCTTCCTTTGGCTTTACTGCTTGCATAGATGAAATTTTCTGTCGTTTAAGCAAAATTAAATTTTACCAAATCGAACCGAAAGTAAAAAGCGAACGGCAAAAATTTGGAATAAAAGTTAGCTTTGCAGGTATAATAATTTTATGAAATCGGTATTTGTGTTTCTTTTGTGCGTATTACTCGTTTCGTGTTCATCGCAAACGGCGGAAAGCCAGAAAATTACGGATAATTCCAAAGTTTCGGATCAACCGAAACAATTCGTTTTGCTCGAACTTTTCACTTCGGAAGGTTGTTCGAGCTGTCCGCCTGCGGACAAAAATCTGGCGTTTATCGAAAAAGAACAGCCGTATATGCAGGCGGAAGTCGTGACGCTCGCGTTTCACGTCGATTATTGGGATTACATCGGCTGGAAAGACGTTTTTTCGTCGCCGCTTTATACGAAACGACAAGAAATTTACTCACAAATTGCAAAATTGGAAAGCACTTACACGCCACAAATGATCGTTGACGGAAAGGCGCAGTTTGTCGGAAGCGATGCCGGACGTGCGGCAAACGAAATCATTCTGGCGGCGAAAGAAAAAAAGGCGAATGTCGAAATTTTGAGTGAAAACGACAAACTGAAAATTAAAATATCCGACGCGCCGAAGCACGAAAATTCGACGGTTTATTTGGCAATTTCTGAAAATAATCTCGCTTCAAACGTAAAACGCGGCGAAAATTCGGGCAGAAAACTCGAACATTCTTCCGTCGTCCGCGAACTCAAAGCATTAGGAAGTTTTTCGCCCGAACAAAACAGTTTCGAGATCGAAACAAACGTCAATTTACAAAAAGATTGGAAAAAAGAAGACGTGAAATATGTGATTTTCGTGCAGGAAAACGAAAGCCGAAAGATCATCGGCGTCGGCAGAATTAATGCGAAATAGAAAGATTTTGCCTGCGAAATAAACGAAAAGCACGAAAATATAAAACAAAAAAAAAGAATTTCAGGTTTTTAATGCTCTCTTATTTTCGTTACTTTCGTTTATTTCGCAGGCAAAAATTAATCC
>DAITPE010000252.1:0-8070 GCA_036833775.1 Pyrinomonadaceae bacterium
GATGTCGGCAGTCTTGCGATCGGCGGCGCACTCGGAACGGTCGCAATTTTGACAAAGCAGGAATTTCTTTTGCCGTTCATCGGCGGGATTTTTATTCTCGAAGCACTTTCGGTAATGCTTCAAGTCGGTTATTTCAAATTTACGCGCAAAACGACCGGAACGGGCAAGCGAATTTTCCTGCAAGCACCGCTTCATCATCATTTTCAGATGGGCGGACTAAAAGAGCCGAAGATAGTTTTCAGGTTCGTGATCGTGGCTATATTGTTTGCGCTGTTGAGTCTTTCGACGTTGAAACTTAGATGATTTTGTCCTTCGTTATTAGTCATTGGTTCTTCGCACAAAGGACAAAGGACAAAGGACGAAGAACTAATGACAATAATGATTTTAGAAGGCAGAAAATCTTTAGTTCTCGGTGCCGGGAAATCGGGCATTGCTTCGGCGAAGTTTTTGGCGGAGCGCGGTGCGGTGGTCGCGCTGCACGATAAAAAAGAGATTGCGAAATGGTCGGATGAAGCGCGTTCTTTGAAAGATAAATACAATGTCGGGTTGGTTGACGGCAATCTTCCTTCGTGGCTTTTGGATCAGATCGAGCTGGTCGTGATTTCGCCCGGCGTTCCGACAAATTCGATTCCGGCGCGTTACGTTGACCGCAAAGACGGCGAAGTTATCGGCGAAGTCGAACTCGCTTACCGCTTTTTGAAAGGCAGAATCGTCGGGATTACAGGCAGTAACGGCAAGACGACGACCACGACGCTGATCGGGCAATTGCTGAAGAATTCGGGCATCGAAACGCTCGTCGGCGGAAATATCGGAACGCCGTTGCTCGAATTAACCGCGCTCGCAACCGAAAACACTTGGTCGGTCGTTGAATTGTCGAGTTTTCAACTTGAAACGATTCGCGATTTTTGTCCGAACGTGGCGATCGCGACGAACGTCACGCCGAACCATATGGATCGCTACGACTTCTTTTCCGATTACGCCGCCGCGAAACATCGCCTCTTTATGAACCAAACGGCGGACGATGTTGCGATTTTGAATGCCGATGACGAAATTACGGCAAGCTGGGCAAACGGTTTGAAAGCCAATGTCGTGATGTTTTCGGTCAAAAAGGAATTGGACGAAGGTTTATTTTTGCGAAACCGCGACCTTATTTGCAGGGCAAACGGCAAAGAGAAAATTTTGACAAACAGGGACGAGATTTTCGTGCGCGGTCTGCACAATGTCGAAAATGTTCTCGCGGGTTTTGCGGCAGGTTTGGCTTGCGGTGCTTCACCCGAATCGATGCGCGAAACCGTGAAGAATTTCAAAGGCGTGGAACACCGCATCGAGTTTGTCGAAGACATCGACGGTGTGAAATTTTACAACGATTCGAAAGCGACGAGCGTCGATGCGACCTTGAAAGCGTTGGAAGCTTTGAGCGAAGAAGACGGAAAAGTAGTTTTAATTCTCGGCGGTCGCGGAAAAAATGCGCCATACTCTCCGCTGATCCCGTTGATCGAAAAGAAGGTTCGCGCACTCGTTTTGATCGGCGAAGATGCGGACAACATTGAAAATCAGTTGAAAGGAACGGCGGAAATAATTCGCGCCGATGAAATGAGTGATGCCGTGAAAAAATGCTTTGAAGCGGCGGAAACAGGCGATTCCGTTTTGCTTGCGCCGGCTTGTGCGAGCTTTGATATGTTCAATACTTTCGAGCATCGCGGAAAAGTTTTTAAGAGTTCGGTGGTTGATTTGAAAAACAAATCTTTTGAAGTCGGAAAGTAGTTCAGAGTTCAAACTTTAGTTTGAATTACTTTGACGATCTTCAAACTGAAGTTTGAACTCTGAACGAAGCCTTAAATGTTTTGAATGACGACGAAATTCATTTGAATAACGACAAGATTCATTTGAATGACGACGGAATTCATTTGAATGACGGCAAGATTCAAATAAATCACGGCAAGATTTATATGAATCACGCCAAGATTCATTTGAATCATGGCAAGAATTAAATGAATCTTGCCGAGAATTAAATGAATCTTGGCGAGAATTAAATGAATCACGGCAAGAATTAATTGAATTTGAGCGGTAATTAAGACATTTTCGGCAAGCAGTTTTTGGTAAAAGATATTTTTTGAGAGAGGAATGGCTAAAAAACTTCGCATAGATTGGTTTTTGTTTGCAATTGCGGCGACGCTGGCGTTGTTCGGCGCGATCATGGTTTATTCCGCGTCGGCGATGATCTCGCTCAAGGAAACCGACGGCGTGAGCCAGTTCACTTATTTTTACAAACAGTTCGGTTTTACGGTTTTAGGGCTGGCGGCGATGTATGCCGTTTCAAAAATCGATTACAAGTTTTACGAAAACAAATACGTCGTTTTCGGACTTTTGATATTGACGGTCGTCTTGCTGATGGCGGTTTTCGGCTTCGGCAGAATCAACGGCGCACGGCGTTGGATTCGCTTTCCGGGAATGTCTTTTCAGCCTTCGGAAATGGCGAAAATCGTCTTGCCGATGTTTCTCGCATACTTTTTGAGCGAAAAACAGCGCAACATCACGGATTTAAAGGAAACCGTGCTGCCGTGCGTTTTGGTAATGATCGTCTTGTGCGGTCTGGTCGTCGCCGAACCGGATCTGGGCACGACGATCGTGCTTTCGGCGATTTTCGTGACGGTCTATTTCGCCGCCGGAGCGAGGTTGCTTCATTTTGCGGCGGTCGCCGGTGCGATGCTCGTCGCGGGCGTTAGTTTGTTGGTCTTTGCACCTTGGCGCGTGCGCCGCTTGATCGCTTTTCTCGATCCGTGCAGTGCGGAAAACGGCGCGGACGCGGGCTACCAAGTTTGCCAATCGCTCTACGCGATCGGTTCGGGTGGAATTTTGGGCGAAGGTTTTGCGAAAGGTCAGCAGAAACTTTTTTACCTTCCGTATCCGCAATCGGACTTTATCTTTGCGGTCGTCGGCGAAGAACTCGGACTTGTCGGCACATTCGCCGTCGTGATCGCCTTCGGCTTGCTGTTGTGGCGTGGCGCACGTGCCGCTTTGAACGCGCCCGACCGTTTCGGAAAACTGCTCGGAATGGGAATTATCACGGGCTTGACGGTTCAAGCGTTGTTTAATATTTCGGTCGTCACGTCGATTCTGCCCGCGAAGGGAATTCCGCTTCCGTTCATTTCTTACGGCGGTTCGTCGATAGTTCTAACGCTCGTCGCGGTCGGGATTTTACTGAATATTTCGCAATACGCAGGTTTTGCGTCGGTCGAAAAAGAAGAAACTTCGACAACGGTTAAACGCCGCAAGAAAAAAGGTTCACGCGAAGTCGCGGGAAGTTACAGATAGTTTTAGATGAAGGTTTTGATCGCCGCCGGTGGCACGGGCGGACATATTTATCCGGGAATTGCGGTCGCAAAAGAGATTTTGCGGCGCGATGAAAAGTCGGAAGTTTTATTTGTCGGCACGGCGCGTGGACTCGAAACAAAGATCGTTCCCGACAACGGCTTTCAGCTTACTTTGATAAACAGCGCAGGATTGAAAAACGTCGGATTCGTCGGCAAATTGAAAGGAATGATGATTCTGCCGAAAAGTTTTCTCGAAGCGCGGACGATCATTAAAGAATTCAAACCCGATGCGGTTGTCGGCGCAGGCGGTTATGTTTCCGGTCCGGTTCTTTTAATGGCAAGTTTGATGCGCGTTCCGACGCTTGTGATGGATTCGAACGCGCTTCCGGGATTTACGAATCGCAGGCTTGCGCCTTTTGTTACAAAAGCCGCGCTGACTTTTGATGACGCGTTGCCGTTTTTCGGCAAAAAAGGAATCGTCACGGGAAATCCGGTCAGAAAAGAGTTTTTCGAGATCACGCCGAAAGAAAGAACGGAAAAGTTTCATATTCTCATCTTTGGCGGTTCGCAAGGTGCGAGAGCGATCAATAACGCGATGACCGACGCGCTCGATAAATTGCCGAAAGAAAGAATCGAGGTGACGCACCAAACGGGCGAAGCCGATTTTGAAAAGATAAAAGAGCTTTATGCGCGCGCAGATTGGGAAACGGCGGACGTTCGCCCGTATATTTCGGATATGATGACGGAATTTTCCAAAGCCGATCTCGTCATTTGCCGCGCCGGTGCGACGACTTGCGCCGAACTTGCCGCCGCCGGAAAAGCCGGATTAATGATTCCGCTGCCGACCGCCGCCGACGATCATCAGCGCAAAAACGCCGAAGCTCTGGAAAAAAACGGCGCGGCGCGAATGCTTTTGCAGAGAGATTTGAACGGCGAATCTTTGGCGAACGAAATTTTAAGTTTGATAAATTCACCCGAAAAGATTTCCGCGATGGAAGAATCTGCAAAGAAACTTTCACGCAAAGACGCGGCGGAAGCGACGGTGAATTTGATAGAAAATTTGAGAAAAAATTCTTAACGCAAAGGCGCAAAGAGGCTGAGGCTCAAAGATTTTATTGAAAAGGTTAAAAAAGAAGCATTAAAAAAAGATTTACTTTGCGGTTTTTGCATCTTTGCGCCTTTGCGTTAAAAAAGTTAAATGTTCAGACACGTAAAAAACATACATTTTATCGGCATCGGCGGTATCGGAATGAGCGGTATCGCGGAAGTTTTGTGCAATCTCGGCTTTACGGTTTCGGGTTCGGATTTGAAAAAATCGAAAAACACCGACCGTTTGGAAACGCTTTTCAGAGTCAAGATTTACGAAGGACACGCAGCGGAAAATATCGGCGACGCACAAGTTGTCGTCTATTCGTCGGCGGTGAAAGAAGACAACCCGGAAGTCGTTTTGGCGAAGGAAAAAGCGATTCCCGTGATTCCGCGCGCCGAGATGCTTGCCGAATTGATGACGCTTAAACCGTATGCCGTCGCGGTTGCCGGAACACACGGAAAAACCTCGACGACTTCGATGGTTGCGACGATTCTCGGACACGCCGGAGTCGATCCGACCACGGTTGTCGGCGGCGTGGTCGATACGCTCGGCTCGAATGCGCGTTTGGGAAAAAGCGATTGGTTCGTGACTGAAGCCGACGAATCAGACCGTTCATTTTTAATGCTTTACCCGACGATCGCGGTCGTGACGAACATTGATAAAGAACATATGGAATCTTACAAAGGAATGGACGATGTCGTGCAATGTTTCACGGATTTCGTCAACAAAGTTCCTTTTTACGGCGCGTGTGTTTTGTGTTTGGACGATCCGAACGTGCAATTAATTATTCCGCGCATCAAACGCCGCCGTGTGACTTACGGAATGACTGCGCAAGCCGACGTTTCGGCAAGCGACATTCGCTACACGGACAATTTCGGCTCGACTTTTACGGTCACGAAAGGCAACGAAATCTTAGGCGAAATTTCGATGCCTGTACCGGGAAAACATAATATTTACAACGCTTTGGCGGCAACTGCGGTTGCTTTGGAATTGGAAGTTCCGTTTGAAAAAATTTCGGAAGCTTTTGCGAATTTCAAAAACGCGAACCGCCGTTTTCAGTTCAAAGGCGAAGTAAACGGAATTTCGGTCGTGGACGATTACGGGCATCATCCGACGGAGATCACGGCGACGCTTTCGGCGGCGAAAAACGGCTCGAACGGACGGAGAACGGTCGTTATTTTCCAACCGCACCGCTATTCGCGCACCAAAGAATTGATGGCGGAATTTGCGCTTTGTTTTAACAACGCCGACGTGCTTTATGTGACCGATATTTACGCCGCGAGCGAAAAGCCGCTCGAAGGAATTACGGCGGAAGCTTTGGTTGAAAATATCAAGAAATACGGGCATAAAAACGCTTTTTATGTCGGCGATGTCGAAGGCGCGGCAGAAAAAGTTATCGGCAATTTGCAGGAAGGCGATCTCGTCATCACGCTCGGCGCGGGAACGATCACGCGGCTTTCGGACGAGATTTTGGAGAAATTGAAAGAAACTGTTTGAAACAACGATTGGCGCAGATGAAAGCGGATTCCTTTTTTTATTAATCCGTGAAAATCTCTTAAATCTTTGTTCCAAAATAAAAAATATGGCAACGACAACACGCAAGAAACCGATCAAGAGAAAAACCGTTCCGGCAAAAACGACGACGCGACGGCGCAAGACTTCGGCAGTTCGGCGGACGAATAAAAGTTCGGGCAATTTCGCCAACTTTTTCGTGCCGTTTTTCTTTATTCTGTGCATTTTGTTTTGTCTCGGTTTTTTAACTTTTATGGGCTATCGAACCGTCACGGCTTCCGAATTTTTCGATGTTAAAAAGATCGATGTGCGCGGAATTTCACATGCTTCGAAAGGCGACATCGAAAATATAGTCAACAGCCAAACCGAAAAATCAGGTGTTTGGAATGCCGATTTGAACATCATCAAAGATCGTGTTGAAAAACTCGCATTCGTCAAAACTGCGGCGGTTTCGCGCGTTTTGCCCGATGGTGTTCGGGTCAATCTGATCGAGCGCGTTCCGAAAGCGATCGTCCGCATTAACGGCGGCGATTTCTGGGTTGACGACGAAGGCGTGATTCTCGCGCTCGTCGGTAAAAACGAAGAACGGCTGCCTTTTGTGATGCGTGGTTGGGACGAAAACAAAACCGACGAAGCGGTGAAAGATAATCAGTCACGCGTGAAAATTTATCAAAAAATGCTCGACGATTGGCGCAATTTTGAACTTTCAAACCGCGTCGAATCGGTTAATTTAACAGATTTGAAAATGCCCGAAGCAGTCGTTTCGGATTCGGGCGAAAAAGTTACGGTTGTTTTGGCGAAAGACGATTTCGGGAAGAAACTTAAGTTGGCACTCGAAAAGATCGCGGGAAAAGGCGGGGAAATCAGTTCGATCAACGTCAATGAAGTTTCGCCGATACTGGAATACAAGAAAAAGGCGGGAAATTAATTTTTTTATAAAAATTGGAAATTTTCTAAATGGTCATTAATCGTGAAATTCACGCGGTCGGTTTGGATGTCGGAACGAGCAAAGTTCGCTGCGTCATCGGCGAACCTTCGGACGACGGCAAAATGAATATCATCGGCATCGGTGAAGCCGAATCGCGCGGTTTGAGGCGCGGAATCGTGACGGCGACAGATTCCGTAGCGGATTCGATCAGAAAAGCCGTCAGCGAAGCCGAGCGCGTCAGCGGTCTGGAAGTCCAGATGGCGACCGTCAATCTTTCGGGCGAACATTTTCGCGGCGAAAACAAATCGGGCGTGGTCGCCGTCGCCGGAGCCGGACGCGAAATCAGCGAAGAAGACATCGAACGCGCGATCGAATCGGCGAGCGCGATGCAATTGCCAGCAGGTTGGGAAATCGTCAATCGTCTGCCGCAGGAATTTATCATCGACGGGCAAGACGGAATCATCGAACCGATCGGAATGAGCGGTGCAAGATTGGAATCGCTCGTTCACATCGTTATTTCGCCGAGCGCGGGCAGACAAAATCTCGTGAAAGCGGTTAATCGTTCGGGTCACGAAGTCGAACGAATGATCTTAGAGCCGCTTGCCGCCGCTGAAAGTACTTTGACAGACGACGATAAAGAATACGGCTGTGCAGTCGTGAATATCGGTTCGGAAATTACGAGCTTGATGATCTTCGGTCGCGGCGCGGTTCAGCATACGGCGGTTTTTCCGTTCGGAAGTATGCATTTTACGAAAGACATCGCCGTCGGTCTGCGCGTTTCGATCGCCGAAGCGAATAAGATCAAACATCTTTACGGCTGTGTCGCATCGTTTTTGATGGACGAGCGCGAAAAGCAGGAAATCATTGAAATTATGCCCGTCGGCAGAACTGAAACGCGCGCACTTTCCAAAGAAATTTTGTGCGACATTATGCAGCCGCGCGCGATCGAACTGCTTCAACACATCGGTCACGAAATCGTCAGCGCAGGCGGACAGATTTCGAGCGGCGTGGTTTTAACGGGCGGCGGCGCATTGACGCGCGGAGTTATCGAGATCGGCGAACAGGTTTTCGACGCGCCGACGCGTATCGGATTTTTGGAAAGTGCTTATTTCGGAGGACTTGCGGAAGAAGTGCAAAGTCCCGAATGGGCGACGGCGTGCGGGTTGGCTCTTTCGTCGATGCGTTCGCAGATTCGTGAACACAATATGGGCGGAAAATCGCCGGGA
>DAITPE010000253.1:0-8047 GCA_036833775.1 Pyrinomonadaceae bacterium
TCTGCCGGAGGGACATTCACCCTGATAGGGTTGATGATTTTTCCATTCTCCCAGAAGCGAAATCTGACACTGGGGTTTTTGGCCAGTTCTGTCTTTCCAATATAACCAATTACCTGGCCTTGTCTGACGTCCAATCCAACAGTGATTTCATCATTAATCTCAGCCAGGTGCATATACTGACTGGCATAAATTCCGTGTTTGATTTTGACGTTTTTGCTCGGACCGATCGGGTTTTTACTTTACAGCATTTTGCGTTTTTTCTTATCGAAGGAGGTGAAAAATGATTAAAGAATTATTTGAAAAACAAAAACCTTTGATGGTTGCAGGCTTGATTTCATTCGTCTGTTTCGTGGTTTTGATCGTCGTTTCAGTCTTCGATCAAACCGAGATTTTGGGAATAAACCGTTGGATAAAACCGATGAAATTTTTCGTTTCGATCGGGATTTTCGCGTGGACGACCGCCGTTTATCTCAAATTTTTGAATGGTTTTGAAAAATCTTCGCGTTTTATTTCGTGGGCGACAATTACGGTGTTCGTTATCGAAATGTCCATCATCATTACGCAGGTCTTGCGCGGGACGACCTCGCATTTTAATATCGCAACTCCTTTTGACGGAATACTTTTCGCAATAATGGGAACGGCGATTGTTTTCAATACTTTGCTCGCCGTCTATTTGCTTTTTCTATATTTCAAAGCCGACATAAAATTACCGAGATCGATCATTTTGGGAATGCGTTTAGGACTGATCTTGTTTCTCGCTTCGTGCATCGAAGGCGGTTATATGTCGCAGCATTTTTCGCACAGCGTCGGAGTTGCGGACGGCGGAAAAGGTTTGCCGCTGCTGAATTGGTCAACCATCGGCGGTGATCTGAGAGTCGCGCATTTCGTCGGGATGCACGCATTTCAAGCGATTCCGTTTTTCGCCTATACGCTCGAAACTTATAAAGTAAAAAAGCCGACGCTTTTAACCGTTTCGTTTGCGATCATTTATTTCGGATTTTTCACGTTCGTTTTTGTGCAGGCATTGCTTGGAAAACCATTTTTGTTGCCGTTTTAGAAACGCTTATTTTGAAATCATTACTTTTTAATAAATTTTAATTTCAGATTTTTGCAGCGTAATGCGGTAAACTTTGTCTTAAATGAACTATGGCAGAACATATTTTAGAACGCAAACAGATCATCGAACGTCCGCGCACGGAAGTTTTCGAATTTTTCGCCGATGCCGGAAATTTGGAAAGAATCACGCCGCCGGAACTCAATTTTCAGATCATTACGCCGCAACCGATCGACATCAAAAAAGGCGCGTTGATCGATTACAAACTAAAACTTCGCGGCATTCCGATCACTTGGAAAACCGAGATCACGCAATGGAATCCGCCACACGATTTTGTCGATTCCGCGCTCAAAAGTCCTTATAAACAATGGATTCATCTCCACACTTTTGAAGAAGGCGAACGCGGCGAAACCATTATGCGCGACATCGTTCGCTATCGTTTGCCGCTCGAACCGCTCGGCGACATCGCACATTTTTACGTTAAAAAAGAATTGAAATATATTTTCGATTATCGATATAAGGTGATCGAGGAAATCTTTAAAAAGTAGAAAATTCGGATTCAAGGTAAGTAATAATTCGGAAAGATAGAAAACAGGCGTTTCGGGTCTGTTTTTACTTCGTTCGTGCGAAATTTCCCCGCGTTCCCGATTTTTTTGTTTACTCTTAAAGCCTGCAAATTTTATATTACGTATGCTATCAAATTCTACGTAAGAAAGGTTTTAAAATGAGCAAAGTTGAAAAAGAAGTTCGATTTTTAAAGATATATACAGCAATTATCACGATCATCTTTTTGGTTTTTCTATTGACGGCTTTCACGGTCAATAAAAGCAAAAAGTTTGATGAAATTGATGTCGAAAGAATTAACATTGTCGAAAAAAACGGCAAACTAAAGATGGTAATTTCCAATAAAGAGCGTCAGCATCCCGGAACGATGGACGGAAAATATTACAAGGAACGCGAAGGTCAAAGACCTGCCGGAATGATATTTTTCAGCGAAAAAGGTGATGAAATCGGCGGTTTGATCTTTGACGGCAACACGGGCGAAGGTCAAGGAGGCTCACTGACATTTGATAAGTTTCGCGGCGACCAAACTATTCAGATTACTCATCAAGAAAACAAGGACGGAAATTATTACGCCGGTTTAAACATCAATGATGAAAATATGGCTTTGACCGACAGGATTGCCAAACTTAAGGAAATTGAAAAACTTCCGACAAAAGAAGAGCAAAAAGCCGCATATCAAAAAATGCAGGATAACGGCGAATTTTTAGTCAATCGTTTGTTCATCGGAAGAGGTCGCGATAAAGCCTCATACATTGAGCTTAACGACGCAAAAGGCAAAACCAGAATTTCATTATCCGTCGAACCGAACGGCAATCCGAAACTCAATTTCTTAGACGAAAACGGTAAAGTAATTTATAGTCTTCCTGAAGATGCAAAGAAATAATCAATCCCGGTCAGCGGAAATCAAGCCGGTTCAAACGCTTAAACATCTTGCTTTTTTCGGTTTAGGCTGTTTGAGCTGGCTCGGATTTTCGTATCTTTTTGCTCTTTACGTGAAAATTCCGCAAGGTCGCTCGATCTATGATTTCCCTTGGCATTGGGATGCGCCGCTTTGGGCTTTCGGATTTAGCTTTCTCGGAGCGTTGTTTATTATTCTGGCAAAAAGATTTTTCGGTCTTTTAACTGAAAAATCTCAGAGTATTCTGCGCGATTTCATTATACTCATCTGTTTTATTCCGATAAATTCTTTAGTTATCAATGCTTTCTCAATTTTAATTTTACACGCTACTTATTCAGGAAGGGAAAAACCCGTTGAATTCGATTGGATAATGGGTTTTCTTCACAATTTCATTTCGCAGACCTTTGTTGCCATGACCTGCATCGGCTATTTTTATTTAAACCTCGTAAACCAAACGAAAGAAAGACTTTCAGCCGCTCGGCAAGCTAAAACGGCAATGGAGTTAAAGACTTTGCAGCAAAATATCGAGCCGCATTTTTTATTTAATAATCTGAATGTTTTGTCGTCGCTGATCGAATCGAATCCGAAGCGGGCAAATGAATTTTTGGAAAAACTTTCCGAACTTTACCGCTACATTTTGCAAACGCAAACGCTTGAAACCGTTGCGCTTAAAGATGAATTTGAATTTGCCCGAAACTATGCTTATCTCTTGCAGGAACGCTTTGGAAATGCTTACTATTTTGATTGGGAAATTGATGAAAATAAACTGAATGGACAAAAAATCATTCCGGTTTCAATTCAGATTTTAATTGAAAACGCCGTCAAACATAACGCCGGAAGCAGCCAAAATCCTTTGCGTATCACGATAAATTTGAACAAAAATTTTCTGTCGGTCGAAAATGAAAAACGTGAAAAACCGCAAACTCGCCCGACCAATCAAACGGGCTTACAAAATCTGCAAACCCGTTATGCTTTTTTGACCGAAAGGAAAGTTGAAATAAATAATGAAGAAAAAAGTTTTTCCGTAAAACTGCCTTTGCTTTAACCGGAAAGCAAGCGGCTCTTTTGCACGAAAGCAAAGCATTCGTAATATGTTTAATTACTTTTCAATTTAAACCGTTAGCGTGTTTATAAACACTTGCAAGCGAGCTGCTTGCGCTTCAATCTTATGAAAGTTTTAATCATCGAAGACGAATTGCCTGCCCGCGATAAAATTGCCAAGTTTATCGAGCGTTACGACCGAAAAATAAAAATCGTCAGCAATTTGGAAAGCGTTTCGCAATCGGCAAAATGGTTTACGGAAAACGAAACGCCCGAACTCATTTTTGCCGATATTGAATTGCTCGACGGCAATATCTTCGCTCTTTTTGAACAAATCGAAATTTCTTGCCCGATAATTTTCACGACCGCTTACGATCAGTTTCTTCTGCCGGCTTTTGAACGCAACGGTATTGCTTATCTGCTAAAACCTTTTTCCTACGAAAAATTTTCGGCGGCAATGCAAAAGTTTGAGAATTTGCGGGAAAATTTGGCTTCGGCTCAAATGAATTTTTGGCGCGAAATCCAAGCAGATTTGCATCAACCGAAATTTAAAGAAAGATTTGTAATCAAAACCCGCGATGGCATCCAACTGCTTGAAACCAAACAAATTTCGTTTATTCAAATGCAAAACGAACTGCCTTTCGCCTTTGACGCAACAGGCAAAAAGTTTCCACTTAACAACTCGCTCTCAACCTTGGAAAAGATGCTCGACCCGAAACAATTCTTCCGAATTAATCGAAGTGAAATCGTCAATATTGACTATATTGAAAATCTAAAACCGGATTTTCGTGATCGGCTGGAAATAAAGTTAAAAAATTTAAAGGTAAGACTTTTTTCCAGTGCCAGCCGCACGTCTGAATTAAAAAAATGGCTGGAAAATGCATAGTAAAGGTCACAAAAGAATTTTGTTGCTAAACACTATACACCGAATAAGAAATTTTAAAATTCAAAGAAATACTCGCCTGTAAAAGCCAGATCAGCGCGACCTGTGATCATCATTTCGTCGTCTTCGCGCCATACGGCTTCGGTCGTGCCGCCTTCTGCGTGAACGGAAACATTTCTGCCTGTTTTATCGGCAAAATTCGACGCGACCGCCGCCGCGATCGAACACGTTCCCGATGATGAAGTTTCGCCTGCGCCGCGTTCCCAAATGCGGATTTCAATATTATTTTTGTCAATGGGTTTTACGAAAACAACATTTGTCCGATTCGGAAAATGCGGATGAGATTCTGTTTCTTTCCCGATCTCGCGCCAATCGATCGCGCCGAAATCTTCAACAAAATAAACGCAAACCGGATTGCCGACATCGAGTGTCACGACCGAAAAAGGTTTTTCGTAATTCGTAATTCGTAATTCGTAATTCGTAATTTCCGAAGGATTTCCGAGTTCCGCCAAAAACCAAAAAGTGTTGTCTTCGCGCTTCAAAAACTGATAATTTTTTACGCCGCTGTTGGTTTTGAGTTTGAGATTGAGTTCGGTAAAAAGATTTTCGTAGTAAAGAAACGCAACGGCGCAGCGCGTTCCGTTGCCCGAAAATCCGGCTTCGCTGCCGTCGGGATTGATGATGCGGCATTCGTAATCGGCTTCTTCATCCAATTTTCGCAAAACCGCGATTCCGTCGCCGCCGACACCTAAATTTCGGTGACAAATTCGTTTTGAAAATTCGCCAAGATCGTGAATCGATTGAATTTCTTCGTGCTGAATAACGATATAATCATTGCCGAAACCGTGAAATTTGCTGAATTTTATTGGCTTCATTATTTTGCTTTTTTGATGCTGATGATCTTTTCCTGACCGAAATTTTCTTCCAAAACGAAATCGACTTTATCGCCGATTTTCAATTTTTCGAGTTCGCTTTTTTCCTTCACGTAAAACTCCATTTTCATCGCGGGCATCACGTCTTTTATTTCTTCGTGATCGAGTTCGACGGAAACGAGTTCGAGATTTATTTTCGTGACAACACCTTTGCCGTTTGCGATTTTGATCTTCGTCGCGTCAGGCGTCGAAACGGGAAACGAAGAATTAGAAGCCGTCGGCGAAGGTTTTACATTTTGATTTTTCGTTTCGGAAGCTGTCTGCTGACAAGCCGAAAAAATGAAACATAAAACTAAAAAAATCAAAAATTTTCTCCTCATCTCTTCTTCTCCTTTTCTCTTCTTCTTGCCTACTGCCGCCGCGCCGCCGGAGCCGGAATTATCTTCATAGTCATCTTTTCGCCATTACGCATAATGACGATTTCGTATTCTTCGCCCGCTTTCAGATCGCCGAGAACGACCATATAATCCTGCACATTTCGCACGTCTTTTCCGGCAAGTTTCACGATCTTATCGCCGCTTTTTAATCCCGCTTTGTCGGCAGGCGAATCGGTGCGAACGCCGTCTATCAACATTCCGTCGGTCGAATCGCCGTAACCCGGAACGGTTCCGAGCGAAACGTTAAATGAACGTCTGCCTTCGCCCGTTCCCGACGATTGCGCGACTTTGTAAGTCGGTTTGGTCGCGTTTGCATCAACCGTTTTGACGAGTTCGGAAACGTAGTTCGCAATTTTCAAAACGCCCGCGTAATTTATCTTTTCCGAAGTGTCCGAAGGTTTGTGATAATCTTCGTGCGTTCCCGTAAAGAAAAACAGAACCGGAATCTGTTTGCCGTAAAACGAAGCGTGATCGGAAGGTCCGAACCCATCTTCGCTGAGCTGAAGATTAAATGAAAAAATTTGATTTTCGCCTTCAGCTAAATAATTGACAACAGGTTTGCCCCAAACTTCCATAGCTGTTTTAACAGCTTCGGCTAGTTTGCCTTTCGGAACATTTCCAAAAAGATTAACGCGATTATCTTTAATTTCAACACGAACATTTGTAAAAGACTTTTCACGTAAAGCATTTTCAATCGCTTGTTTAGTTTTCAAATCTGCTTCGCCAGATGTTTCAACAGTTTTTATGCTTGGAGAAACTTTTACTTCGACCAAATTTTTCCATTCGCTTGCCGAACCGATTCCGCCGACGTTTAATTTTTCTTCGCGCAAACGTCCGATCATATCCATATTGAACATTGCGACGGTTTTGTCGAGCGGAAAAATCGGATTGTTGACGTAGAATTTCGAGCCGAGAAGTCCTTCTTCTTCGCCGCCGAACGAGATGAAAATTATCGTGCGTTTGTTTTTCTTTTCTTTCGCAAATTGACGCGCAAGCTCAATTAATGCAGAAGTTCCCGAAGCGTTGTCGTCTGCGCCGTGATGAATTTCGGTCGAATTTACCGCCAAGCTTCCTTGTCCGCCTTTGCCCAGATGATCGTAATGCGCGCCAATCACGATCGCTTCATTTTTTAAAACGGGATCGTTTCCTTCTAAAATCCCGATCACGTTGTAAGCTTCGGTTTGTTTTTTGACGAGATTTACTTTGAAACCGACGATCGCTTTCGTATTTATTTCAACAATTACGCGAAAAGCCGCATCGCCGTTGGCGGAAAGAATCTTTTCGATGTCGCCGACTTTCGTTTCCGAAGTTCCGAAAATATCGGCGGCGGTTTTGCGCGAAACAACAAGCGTCGGCAGCGCGGCTTCGCCCGTTGTTTGATCGTATTTCAACACGGCAAGCGGATCGTTTTCGAGCGTTTTTTCGCGCGTTATCAAAAGCAAACCGCTTGCGCCTTTGTCTTTGGCGATTTTTGCTTTGGCGTATGCGTTGAAACGCTGGAAAGGCGAACGCGGATTTCCGCTGTCGGGCGTTCCGTCAAAAGCGATCACGACTTTGCCGCGAACATCCAAATTTTTGTAATCGTCGTAATTTTGTTCTGCGGCAGAAACGCCGTAACCGACAAAAACGATTTGGCTGTCAATAATTTCTCCGTTCGGCGAAAATCCGACGGGTTTGAATCCCGCGTTTCCGTCAAAAGTCATTTTTTGCCCATCGTTTTTTGCCACGTCGAGCGTGAAAGTATTTCCCGAATCAGCCATCGAAACGCCCGAAATATAAGGAAAAGGCTGTAAAAAATTACCGACCGATTTTCCTTTCGCGTTCGTCTGCGAAATTCCCGGTTTCAACTTGTATTGTGCAAACATATTCGCCACATAACCGGCGGCAGAAGTCGCGCCCGTTTCGCCCGTTCGCCGACCTTCGAGCTGATCGGAAGCGAGGTAAACGAGATGTTTGCGAATATTAGCTTCGGCTTCGGTCGGTTTTGCCGTCTGCGCCGAAACGCCGACAACGAACGATAATAAAAGAAGAAAACTGAAAATTTGCTTTTTCATAATTTTTTACAATTAACCGCAACAATATAAACAAAATCCTTTCGCTTTGCCTTTTCGATATTTCATTTTTTTCAAAGTCGGCGTTGGTTTCGGCGGTTCTGCTCCTTTCGGAACATTCCAGAATACAATTGTCGAATTTTCCCGAAATCCGGCTTCGATAAAAGAAAAGTTTTCAAGCGAAAGTTTTTTTACATTTGAAATATATTTCTTCATTGATTCAATTTTAGCTTTCGCCGAACCAATT
>DAITPE010000254.1:0-8040 GCA_036833775.1 Pyrinomonadaceae bacterium
ATAAATTATAGGTTTCCGCTTGCGAAAAAAATTGAAAAGAATTCTTTTAGGAAAAATAAAAATTTATCGCCATTTTTCGTGTTCGATGATCTGAATGTAGTTACTTCGTTCGTATGCCGAAGGATCGGAAATATGCTGTTGGCTCATCGAACCTTTGAATGCTGAAACGGAATTGAACTGCATTTCTTCCATATAAACTTCCAAATGCCGCAAAATTTCCTTGATCCAAGAAATTCCGTGCTTCAAAAGCGACGAAGCGCACATCCCGACATCGGCTCCGGCAAGCAGATATTTTATCAGTTCTCTTGCCCCGTAAACTCCTGTCGTCGCGGCGAGCGAAACGGGCAATCTGCCGTAAAGAACCGCAATCCAAAGAAGCGGCAAACGGATTTCCGTCGGAAGACTTAAATCTAAGTTTGACAATACTTTAAGTTCGTTTATATCGAAATCCGGCTGGTAAAAACGATTGAAAAGCACGAGTGAATCAACTCCTGCTTCGGAGAACTGTTTCGCCATATTTCCGATTGATGAAAAATACGGGTTAAGTTTGACCGCGATCGGAATATTTATCGCGTCACGAATCATTTTTACAATGAGCAAATAGCGTTTTTCGACATCTTCCGCCGTCAAATTTATGTCTGCCGGAATAAAATAAACATTGATTTCCAAACCGTCCGCACCGGCTTGTTCGATTTCGCGTGCATATTCGATCCAACCTTCTGGCGTGACACCGTTTAAGCTCGCAATTATCGGAATATCGACGCGTTCTTTGGCTCGCCTGATGATTTCCAAATATTGACCGGTTCCCACGGCGTAATCGTCCAAAGTCGGAAAAAATTCCGCCGTTTCCGCAAATGAATAAGATGTCGCTTGAACGACTTTTTCGATCTTTTCGGCTTCGGCGCGGATTTGCTCTTCAAACAACGAAAACAGAACGACTGCGCCCGCGCCGTTATCTTCCATCGCGGCGATATTTTCAACTTTTTGCGACAAGGGATTTGCCGAAACCACCAACGGCGACCGCAAATTTAATCCCATATATTTTGTTGATAAATCTAACATATTCATCAATAAACAGGCTGAAATTTACTTGCCACAAGCCCAGCCATATCCTCATAAGTTTTCCAACGTAAATCGACAATTTCTTGCGCTAAATTCATCAAATATTCGGCTTCTTCCGCGTTAGTTTGTGTCAAAACCTTGTAACGAAGTTCGTTGTAAGCATAATCACGCAAAGAAATCGTCGGTTTTGCCGAATCTAAAACGAACGGATTCAGATTCTTTTTACGCAAAACAGGATTGTAGCGAATCAACGGAAAATATCCGCTGTGAACGGCTAAATGCTGTTGATTCAATCCTTTATCCATTTCAATTCCGTGTGCGATGCAATGGCTGTAAGCCAAAATCAACGAAGGTCCGTCGTAGGCTTCGGCTTCGCGTAAAGCCAAAAGGGTTTGCTGCGGATTCGCTCCCATTGCGACCTGTGCAACGTAAACATTTCCGTAAGAAATCGCCTGCATCGCCAAATCTTTTTTGCCGACACGTTTGCCCGCCGCCGCAAATTTCGCACTCGCCGCCGTCGGAGTTGCTTTCGAGCTTTGTCCGCCGGTGTTTGAATAAACTTCGGTATCAAGCACCAAAACATTGATATTTTTTCCGCTTGCAAGTGCGTGATCGAGTCCGCCCGCACCGATGTCATACGCCCACCCGTCGCCGCCGATTAGCCAAATACTGCGATGAACGAGTTGATCGGAAACTGACAATAAATGTTTAGCTTCGATTGAATTCATCGCGGTGAGTTTTTCTTTAAGTTGTTGAACCCGAACACGTTGAGCCGAAATTTCGCTTTCCAGATTTTGCGGCGCGTTCATCAGATCGTTGACAAAATCTTCGCCCAATTCTGGTTTCAAAATTTCCAAAAATTGATGTGCTGTCGCCAATTGTTTGTCGGCACTCATCCGCATTCCGAGTCCGAATTCGGCGTTGTCTTCAAAAAGCGAATTCGACCAAGCCGGACCTTGACCTTTCGAGTTTTTCGCCCAAGGCGTGGTCGGCAAATTTCCGCCGTAAATCGAAGAACAACCTGTCGCATTTGCAACTAATAAACGGTCGCCGAAAAGCTGTGTCAAAACTTTGATATACGGAGTTTCGCCGCAGCCTGCACACGCACCCGAAAACTCGAACATCGGTTCTAAGAATTGAACGCCGTGAACGGTTGAGAAATTAACATCGGGACGATCATTTTGCGGAAGATTTTCAAAAAATTCGATTTTCTTGCGTTCCGCGTCTAAATCTGTTGGCTTATCTAAAATATTGATAGCACGTTTGTTACCGTTCGTTCTTTCTTCGACCGGACAAACTTCGTGGCACAAATTACAACCCGTGCAATCTTCCAGATAAACCTGCAAAGAATAACGAGTTTCGGGAAATCCGCGAGCGTTGATCGGTGCGGATTGAAAACCTTCGGGAGCGTCTTTTAAATAATCGCGGTGGTAAAATTTCGAGCGAATGACCGAATGCGGGCAGACAAAACTGCAATTTCCGCATTGGATACAGCTCGCATCATCCCAAACGGCGATTCGATTTGAAACATTTCGTTTTTCAAATTTTGATGTTCCGCTCGGATAAGTTCCGTCAATCGGCATCGCACTAACAGGAATTTCATCGCCGTAACCTGCTATCATTATTGAAGTTACGTTTTTGAAAAAGTCGGGAGCGTTTGTCGTCACGGAACCGTTCGACGCTGCCGCAACTGCCGTAACTTGTTTCGGAATTTCAACTTCAAAAAGATTTTCGAGTGTTTGGTCAACGGCGACGAAGTTCTTTTCAATTACCGAACGACCTTTTTTGAAATACGTTTTTTCAATCGCATGTTTGATCTGTGCAATCGCTTCTTCGGGCGGTAAAACATTGGAAAGTTTGAAGAAACAAGTCTGCATGATCGTGTTGATTCTGCCCGCCATTCCGGTTTTGCGGGCAACGTCGGTCGCATCAATCACGAACAATTTAATATTGTTGTCGAGAATTGCTTGCTGGACTTTGAGCGGTAATTTGTCCCAAACCTCCGTTTTGCCGTAAGGCGAATTGAGCAGAAAAGTCGCTCCGTCTTTGGCAAACGAGAGCATTTCTTCTTTTTCGACAAAATTGAATTGGTGACAAGCGATAAAGTCAGCTTTTGTAATGAGATACGGTGCTTTGATCGGTTTCTTGCCGAAGCGTAGATGCGAAACGGTTTTTGCACCCGATTTTTTCGAGTCGTAAACGAAATAACCTTGAGCGGAAAGCTCGGTATTTTCGCCGATAATCTTGATGCTGTTTTTGTTTGCACCGACCGTTCCATCCGCACCGAGTCCGAAAAATAAGGCTTGCGTCCAATTCGATTCGTCCAGTTTGAATGAAGAATCGAACGGAATACTCGTGTTCGTCACGTCGTCGTTGATGCCGACCGTGAAATGATTTTTCGGCGTTTCGGACTGCAAATTATCGAAAACCGCTTTGACCATCGCGGGTGTCCATTCTTTGGAAGAAAGTCCGTAACGTCCGCCGATAATTTTCGGCATCGTATCAACCTCGCCTTTCGCCAACGCCTCCATAAACGTGACCATCACGTCCTGATACATCGGTTCGCCCGTTGCACCGGATTCTTTTGTGCGGTCTAAAACGGCGATATTTCTGACGGTTTTCGGAAATGCCGCGATAAAATCTTTGCTCGGAAACGGTCGATACAACGAGATTTGAATCACCCCCGTTTTTTCACCGTTTTGAGCAAGAAATTCAGCAGTTTCGGCAGCA
This sequence comes from Pyrinomonadaceae bacterium, assembly GCA_036833775.1. Classification (GTDB taxonomy): domain Bacteria; phylum Acidobacteriota; class Blastocatellia; order Pyrinomonadales; family Pyrinomonadaceae; genus JAJQRF01. Next base: position 3,793 of record DAITPE010000254.1, read on the forward strand.
GTTTCAACGCCCGAACCCATAATCACGATGACGTTTTCGGCATCAGCCGCACCGAAATATTTAACGGGCAAATATTCACGTCCGGTGAATTCGTAAAACTTCCGCATTTCTTCTTTCAAAATCTGTGGAACTGCGGCATAAAATGCGTTTACAGTTTCGCGTCCCTGAAAATAAACGTCAGGATTTTGAGCCGTTCCGCGAATAAAAGGTTTTTCGGGGTTCAAGCCGCGATTGCGGTGTGCGATGACCAAATCATCATCAATCATCGCCCGAATTTGTTCATCGGAAAGAAAATTAATTTTGTTGACTTCGTGCGAAGTGCGGAATCCGTCGAAGAAGTGAATGAACGGGATTCTTGCTCTAAGTGTTGTAGATTGAGCGATTAACGCCATATCGTGGGCTTCCTGCACGCTTGCCGCCGCGAGCATCGCAAATCCGGTTGTGCGAGCCGCCATCACGTCTTGATGGTCGCCGAAAATCGAAAGTGCCTGAGCCGCCAAACTGCGAGCCGCGACATGGAAAACTGCCGACGTGAGTTCGCCCGCGATTTTATACATATTCGGCAGCATCAGCATCAAACCTTGCGAAGCGGTAAAAGTCGTCGTCAAACTTCCCGTCTGCAACGCTCCGTGAACCGTTCCCGCCGCACCGCCTTCTGACTGCATTTCAATGACTTCGGGCGTGTTTCCCCAAATATTTTTGATGCCTTTAGCCGACCACTCATCGGCAAACTCAGCCATCGCCGACGAAGGCGTGATCGGATAAATCGCACAAACTTCGTTAATTCGATACGCGACATAAACCGCCGCTTCGTTTCCGTCTAAAGTGACAACTTGTGGTGTATTTTCTTTCATTATTTTGCCACCTCCGTTTCCGCGATCATATCAATGGCGTGGCATGGGCATTGTTCAAAACAAACTCCACAACCCGTGCAAAGTTTGTAGTTAAATTTGTAGCGTTTTCCTTTTCCTAGCTTGATAATCGCGTCTTCGGGACAAGCACCGAAACAGCCGTCGCACTCGAAACAATTTCCACACGAGAGACAACGCTGTGCTTCATATTGAGCTTCTTCAGATGTATAACCCGCGACGATCTCTTCAAAATTATGCGACGCAACTTCAGGTTCTAAATGAGTTTGCGGTTTTGCTGCCGCATTCGTCCGATACCAAACGTGCAATTTTTCAATTGGAATCAAAGGATTATTCGGAGCTTTTTCAAATGATTTTCGATTCAACCAAGCGTCAATATTGCGAGCCGCTTTTTTGCCGTGTCCGGTCGCAATCGTAACGGTTCTTTCGCTCGGAACCATATCGCCTCCCGCGAAAATTCCGTCGTGTCCGGTCATCATTTGCGAATTAACGACCACCGTTCCGTCAGACTGAAATTCGATTCCGGCAATGCCTTTCAAAAAGTCAGTTTCGGTATCTTGTCCGAGTGCGAGAATCAGCGAATCGGCTTCGAGCGTTTCAAATTCGCCCGTCGGAACAGGTCTGCCGTCAACGACGTTCATTTTTTCGACCGTCATCGAAGTCGAATCGAGATTTTTGATCGTTCTCAGCCAATGAATTTTCACGCCTTCGCTCAAGGCTTCATCCGCTTCAAAATCGTGGGCGGGCATATGTTCGCGGTCGCGTCGGTAAATAATCAACGCTTCTTCCGCACCGAGGCGTTTTGCCGTCCGAGCCGCGTCCATCGCCGTATTTCCGCCGCCGTAAATCGCTACTCGACGACCGATTTGCGGAGCATTTCCGAGTTCGACATCTTTCAAAAATGAAACTGCGTCGAGAATTTTTCCGGCTTCGCGTGCAGGAATTGCGGTTTTCTTGCCGATATGTGCACCGATAGCAATAAAAACGGCATCGAAACCGCCCGCATCTTTTTCGGCGATAACGTCCGTAACTTTATAATTCAGACAAATTTCCACGCCCATTTCTTCGATGCGTTTAATTTCCGCTTGCAAAACATTTCGCGGCAGACGATACGCCGGAATCCCGAAATTCATCATTCCGCCCGCAATCGGTCCGGCTTCGTAAATGCTGACATCGTGACCAAGACGTGCAAGATGATACGCCGCCGAAAGTCCGCTCGGACCTGCACCGATCACCAAAATTCTTTTGCGTGTGTGATTTCTCGGTTTGGTAAATTGCCAGTTTTCGGCAATCGCCAGATCGCCCAAAAATCTTTCGACAGCGTGAATGCTGACAGAGCTGTCGAGTTCGCCGCGATTGCAAGCCGATTCGCACGGATGATAACAAACTCGTCCGTGAATCGCAGGCATCGGATTTTCTTCGGTCAAACGCTGCCAAGCTTCAAAATGTTTCCCTTCTTGCGCCAAAGAAAGCCATGATTGAATATTTTCACCCGCCGGACAAGCATTGTTGCAAGGCGGAAAAAAATCTACATAAAGCGGTCTCTTACTACGAATTGCGCCGGTTCCAAGACTGTGATCCTGCAAATCGGTTTCGTTAGTAAGGTCAGTTTTAAGGAAAGTCATATATGTTTTCTAATAATTTTTGTGTCAAAAGTTACTTTTAAGAAAGCAAAATCATTAGTGCTAACGGCAATATGTGTGCCGTTTTTGTAGACGGTTAAAAACACAGTTTTACTGGAATTTTGAGAAATTTTATTGTCAAAAGCGCGGAAAAACTCACATCAAAATATGAGAAAATTCTCACTTTGGACGCAAAGAATAATTTAAAATAAAAAAAAGTCTGCTTTTTAAGGCAAACTTTTCTTGAAAAATTTGATTCTATTTACGATTAAGCAACGCCAAACAAAATATCCATCGTTAATTGGTCTAAACGCTCGTATTTCAAACCTTTCGACGCGAGCGCGTGACGATCAAATTCGGTCGAAAGCAATTTTGCAGAACTTTCCGCACTGAATTTTCCGAGATCGTATTGTTGATTCGTTTCTTCGATTTCCGCTAAAATCGCTTGAATTTCAGCGTGATTGTTCCATTGTTCGGCTTTGTCTTTGAAGATCAAATATGTTCGCATACAGCCGCGCGCAAAATCTTTTACGCCGTCGTAATCCTCGGTTCGATAAGCGTGAGCGTCGAAATGGCGCATTCCTTGGTAGCCGACATCTTCGAGAAATTTAACTAGCCAAAAAGACTGCTTCGGCGAAACCGAACCGAAACGCAAATCTTGGTCGTATCTTCCGGGATATTGATCGTTTAAGTCAATGTGAAACAATTTTCCGGCTTCCCAAGCCTGCGCACAAGCGTGCATCATCGAAAGCCCGGGCATTTGTTCGTGTGCAACCTCCGGGTTTACGCCGACCATTTCTTTATGTTCGAGCGTTTCGATAAACGCCAGATACGCGGCTGTCGTCGGGAAATAAATGTCGGCTCGCGGTTCGTTCGGCTTTGCTTCGAGTGCGAATTTATAGCCGTAATTTTGCGATTTATTGTATTCGCAAAGGTAATTGAGCGATTCACGAAAACGCTTGACCGCATCGGGAACTTGGCGGCAAGCATCGGTTTCAACGCCTTCGCGTCCTCCCCAAAGAACGAAGGTTTCAGCACCGAATTCAGCACCTAAATCCATCGCCCGCATCGTTTTTTGAATCGCGTAAGCACGGACTTTTGCATCATTTGCGGTAAACGCGCCATCGCGAAAAACGGGTTCGTAGAACAGATTGACGGTTGCCATCGGAACTTTGATGTTGTTGTCGCCGCAAGCTTTTTTGAAATCACTGACGATCTGATCGCGTTCCGCTGTTGTCGCATCAATCGGAACGAGGTCGTTATCGTGAAAATTAACGCCAAACGCGCCGACTTCCGCCAACAATTCGACGAGTTCAACCGCTGATTTTTTTTCTCGAACTTGCGTTCCGAACGGATCCGCGCCGCGATTTCCGACTGTCCACAATCCGAACGTAAATTTATCTTCGGGTTTCGGTAAATATTTATCGTTGCTCATTTTATCTCTCCAATTTTAGTACCTGCGAAAAGAACGAAAGAAACGAAAATAAAAACACTTATAAATATGCTAGTTGAACGAAAAGTTATTTTACAATCAATACTTTTTCGTTTTTTCATTTTTTTCGCAGGCAAAATCTCTTCCTTAATTTTTCAAAATCTGAATTGCCGGACGAAGCGCGGAATAAAGTAATTTATAGGCTTCGTAATTTTTGTTTAATTTTTCGACCGATTCGGCATTCGGTTCGATTGTTTCGATCACACGAATCGTCTTTTGACACGCTTCATCAACCGAATTCCACGCGCCCGCGCCGACTCCGGCA
>DAITPE010000255.1:0-8038 GCA_036833775.1 Pyrinomonadaceae bacterium
CAAAAATATGTAATCCAAAGCTTTTGCCGCCGTCACGTTTTTGAGTTCGATTTTTACTTTTCTTTGATCGAATCTCGATTGAAAATCGAAAAGCACGTTCAAATCCAAATCTTTTGCCAATTCTTTTACGATAAATTGAAGATCGACACCGCTCGGAAACGGAACATCGCGCAGTTTTTCGATCTTTTGCGGAACTTGAACGTCTTGCGGAACTGCTGTGTTATAACCGGTTTTCACCAATTTCATATCCGAATTCGGTGAATTTTTGTCGTTTTTCTCTTTTTGTTCCGGGTCTTCGCCTTTCAACAAAGCTTCCTGCAATCTGAGCATTCGCGCCATTTCCGATTTGGCAAGCTCGTTTGTCGGATCATAGGCATAAGCCTTACGAAAAGCATTGTATGCGCCTTCATAATCTTTTTCGTTTGCTTGCGTTGCGCCTTTTTTCATATAAAGTTGTGAAGCATTGAAAAGAGCGCGAGTATAATGAAGCCGATATTCGGGATTTTTCGGATTTTCCGCCACCGCCAATGCAAATTGTTCGACGGCTTTGTCCCATTGTTCGGATACTTCGGCTTTCATTCCCTCTTTGAAAAATTTTTTGCCGTCGCCGAAAGCCAAAACAGCAGTCGGCGAAAGCGTCGAAATAATAAAAAGAAGAGAGAGAGAAAAACGGACGTAAACTGATTTTTTCATATCTTTGAATTGGTTTGGATTATTGTTTGAAACCAAAAGTTGTGTTACCGAAAACTTTACACGCAACCGCATTCGTAAAGTTTCAAAAGTTTTGCCGAAAATACTCGGGATTTTACAGCAAAACACGCTAAATTTTGCACTATTTAGACAATTTCTTCAACAAATGTCACGCGGTTTATTTCGTGCAAGGTCGTCTGACCGCGATAAACTTTCTTCAAAGCGGAAATTCTTAAACTCGACAAACCTTCTTTTTCCGCCACACGTCGAATTTCCGAACCCGGACGACGTTCGACGATCATTTCGCGTATCTTGTCCGACATATCGAGAAGTTCGTGAATCGCTGTTCTGCCGCGATAACCCGTGTGATTGCAGGCATCACAGCCGACGCTCATATAAAATTCGTGGCGGTCGCGCACGTCGCCGCGCAAACCCGATTCGGCAATTTCAGCATCGGACGGAACGTAACGGCGTTTGCACGTAGGGCAAAGTTTTCTCACAAGTCTTTGCGCCAAAACACAGTTAAGCGCGGCGACAAAGTTATAAAGATCGACCTGCATATTCAAAAAACGTCCGATCACGTCGATCACGTTGTTGGCGTGAACCGTTGTGAAAACCAAGTGACCTGTCAGCGCGGAGTTGATCGCAATTTGCGCTGTTTCTTCGTCACGAATTTCCCCAACCATTACTTTGTCGGGATCGTGACGCAGAATCGAACGAAGTCCGCGAGCAAACGTTAAACCTTTCTTTTCATTGACGGGAATCTGCATAATTCCGGTCAATTGATACTCGACCGGGTCTTCGATCGTGATGATTTTATCTTCGATGTTGCGGATTTCGTTGAGCGCACCGTAAAGCGTCGTCGTTTTACCCGAACCCGTCGGACCTGTGACGAGCACCATTCCGTAAGGTTCTTTGATGTAAAGTCTAAATCTGCGCAAATCTTCTTCGTCAAAACCGACGACTTCGAGACTCAGATTTTTAAATTCTTCGGAAATCTGCTCTTTATCGAGAATACGAATGACACAGTTTTCGCCGAAAACTGCCGGCAAGATAGAAACACGGAAATCGACCGTTCTGCCTTTGTAACGCACGCGAAACCTGCCGTCCTGCGGAATTCTGCGCTCGGCGATGTCGAGTTCCGACATAACTTTGATACGCGAAATCAGCGTTTGATGATACGCAATGTCGATCGGATCAACCTTTTGATAAAGCGCACCGTCAATACGGAATTTAACGGCAACATCGCGGTCGCCGGCTTCGATATGAATATCCGAAGCGCGTGATTCCATCGCGTTGTAAACGATCGTGTCAACCAATTTGATGATCGGCGACATATCGGAATCAGACGCCAGACGGTCTAAATCGAGAACTTCTTCGCCTTGATCGGTTTCTTTGACGAGCGAAATTTTAAAGCCCGAAGCCGCTTCCTGCAAAACTCTCTGCGTCGCGTCGCCTTTTTTCAAAACGACATCGATCGCGCCTTGCGTGGCGACATACGGAATAATGCGGACGTTCAGCACATTTTCGAGTTCGTCCAATAATTCCAAATTCGTCGGATCAGCCATCGCCGCGTGCAGATTTCTGCCTTCGCGTTTGAGCGGAATAAAATGATTGCGAAGCATCAGATCGACCGGAATTTTGGTCAATTCTTCGTAATCGATCGGCGATTCTTTGTCGGGCGGAAGCAGATCGATATACGGCAAGCGATAACGCCGCGCAAGTGATTTTGCCGCAACGACTTCGGGTGGTTCGTTTTCTAAAAAATCGGTCGAGATCGTCGGCACAGCCGGGATGGTCGAAATTGTTCCGTTCGTTTGGTTTTCCATCTATCTTAAAACTTAATTTTTTACTTTCTACTTTTTACTTTTTACCGTTTTCCGCCAAAAGGTCCTGACGAAATCGTTTGGATGATCGGCAGATAAATCGCCATCAAGATCGTCACGACGATGCCAGCCATAAATAAAAGAATTAGAGGTTCGAGAAGCGTTGTTAGTTGCTCGAGACGAACTTCCGATTCGGCGTCGTAAAAATTTGCAACTTCATCGAGCATTTCGCGCAAGCTTCCCGATTTTTCGCCGATTCCGATCATATCGAGTGCGAGTTCGGGCAGCCAATTCGCTTTTTCCAACGCTTCCGTAAATCCGCGACCTTCACGAATCAGCGGCAAAACTGCTTGACTTCGTCGGCGAAGTTCTAAATTATTGATTGCCTGTGAAGCGATGTCCCACGAATCGGGAACGGTGATTCCGCCCGAAAGAAGCGTTGACATCGAACGCGCAAGCTGCGCTGTCGTCATTTGGCGAATAAGTGCGCCGCCGATCGGAAGTTTTAACAAAAATCTGTGAAATAAAAGTTTTCCCGCCGGAGTTCTGAGCCAAATATAAAGTCCGAAAATCAAGATCAATACCAACGGTAAAAGCCACCAAATGTTGTTTGCAACAGCCGTCGAAAGTCCTAAAACTACTAAAGTCACGGTCGGCAAACCTTGATTTGAATTGATGCTTTTGAAAAGATCGGACATTCGCGGCACGATGTAGAGCGACAAAAACGCGATCATAAAAAACGCCGCGACCAGCAAAAATGCCGGATACGCGAGCGCACCGCGAAGTTTGCGCGACATTCCGACGCTGCGTTTCAAATAATTAACGAAACGCGCCAAAACGTCGTCTAATGCACCGGATTTTTCGCCCGAAAGAATCGAAGCCGTGTAGATTTTCGGAAAAATCCCCTGCGCTTCGAAAGCTTCGGAAAGCGGAATTCCGCTTTTGATCTTTCCTTCGACATCGCCCAAAACATTCCGCAGACTTTCCGATGCCGAACGATTTTTCAGCAAAGTTACCGATTGCAAAACCGGAATTCCCGCCCGCAAAAGCGCGGAAAACTGCTGATTGAAAAGCAAAAAATCGCCTTGTTTGACCTTTGCTTTTTTGCTTCCGCCGGGCAAAATTGCCGAAAGTCCTTTGTCCGCAGAAGAAACGGCAAAAACCTTGAAGCCTTCGCTTTCAAGTTGCGATTTCGCTTCCGTTAATGCGTTTGCTTCGACAATGCGGGTTATGATTTCGCCGCTCGGAGTTCCCAAACGGCAGATAAATTCAGCCATATTGTAAGAATTTTCAGGGAAATATTCAGAGGCTTAGAATCCGAAAATCTCGTTTTCTTTGCCTCTGAACATCAACTTTCTCGCAAATTATATCACGCTTTTTTTCGCAAAAGGTTGCAGAAGGATTATTTTCATAAAAAATTTTCGGGTAATCCAACGAAATTAAACCTTTATACATCAAAAAAATATCTTGCGGAAATCTGATTCAGTAGCATAAAATTAAAGTAAATTTACTAGGAGATATTTGGCTGTGGAAGTTTTGGTTAAATTGAGCCGATCGAGTAATTTAAATCGGTTATTACTTTTCATCTGTTTTTGCGTTTTTTCTTCATCGATAATTCTTGCCCAGCAAGCGCAGCCGACACCGACACCGGAATCAACGCCCGATGAGCCCGATCGTCCGATCAACATCAAAACCGACCTTGTTACATTAACATTAACCGTCACTGACATTTACGGTCGTTATGTTTCGGGTTTGTCAAAAAACGCATTCAGCGTTACGGACAACGGTCAAGATCAAGACATCACTTTTTTTAGTGATACTGACGCGCCTGTTTCGGTCGGAATTTTGTTTGACGTTTCCGATTCGATGAGCGGCGAAAAAATCGGGAAAGCTCGCAAAGCACTTGAAAAATTTATCAATACCAGCCATCCGTCAGACGAATATTTTCTAATCGCCTTCAACAGCCGTGCCCAGCTTCTGCTCGACCGCACACGCGACGGCGAAGCAGTTTTGCAAAAATTGACACTCGTTCAGCCGAAAAACAACACTGCGCTTTACGATGCTTGTTATCTCGGTGTCGAGCGCGTCACGCGCGGAACGCATCAGAAAAAAGCGATGCTCATCATCAGCGACGGTCAGGACAATTCTTCGCGCTACAATTTCGGAGAGGTGAAGCGTTTGATGAAAGAATCCGACGTGGTAACTTATGCGGTCGGCATTATGGACGGCAGAGATTCGGGCAGTATGACCGGAATTCAAGGACAGGCTTTTCTCGATGAATTGACGAGCGTGACGGGCGGAAAATCATTCTATCCGCAAACCGATGTCGAGATGGACGAAATCTTTGAGCGTATCGCGCTCGAGCTTCGTCATCAATATTCGATCGGCTACACGCCGAAAGATTTTGCGCCGGACGGAAAATGGCATAAAGTAAAAGTTAAAATCAAACCTCCGCGAGGTTTGCCGCGTCTAACGCCACGTTACCGCGAAGGCTATTATGCCACGCCGGTCACGGAAAACCGTTAGAATCTTTTACGAAAAATGATGAAAAGAAAGAATTTATTGATCTTATCGCTTTGTTTTTGTTTCGCTTTGAGCTTTGCTTTTATCGATTTCGATCCGGCAAACGCGCAAACGGAACAAAACAACCGCGTTCGTCAAGTTGCTTCGCCGACTCCGACTCCGATCGCAAAAACCGCAACTCCCGCGCCGATGGTTTCGCCAACGCCAACACCCGAAGATGACGGACCGATTGTTTTTGAAACCGAGTTAGTAAATCTGAGCGTTCGCGTGATTGACCGCAATAATCGCCCGATCAATAATCTTTCGCAAAAAGATTTTACGGTTTTGGAAGACAATACTCCGCAGCCGATCGAATTTTTCTCGCGTGCCGAAGTTCCGACCAATTATTCGCTTGTCATCGATAATTCGGGATCGCTTCGCCAGCAGCTCGAAAAAGTCATCGAAGCCGGAAAGATCATCGTCAAAACAAACCGTGCGGACGATGAAACGAGCATTATTCGTTTCGTCAGTTCGGATAAGATCGAGATCGTTCAGGATTTTACGGCAAGTAAACCCGACATCGAAGACGCACTCGACAATCTTTACGTCGAAGGCGGGCAAACGGCGATCATCGACGCGGTTTATCTGGCGGCAGAAAAAGTTACCGAATACGAGAAAAAAGACGGGAGCGACCGCAAACGCCGCGCTTTGATTCTGGTTTCTGACGGCGAAGACCGCGACAGTTATTACAAAGAACAACAGCTTTTTGAACTTTTACGCGAAACCGACGTGCAAATCTACGTGATCGGTTTCGTCGGCGATTTGAGCAAAGAAGGCGGTTTTATCAGCAAAAGTCCGCAGGCAAAAGCCAAAGCTTTTCTCGAAAGATTGGCGACCGAAACTGGCGGAAAATCCTATTTTCCAGAATCGATCGACCAATTGACAAACATCGCCCAAGATATTTCGAGCGAACTCCGCACTCAATATTCGATCGGTTATATGCCGACAAACGACCGCAAAGACGGAAGTTACCGCAATATTAAAGTTCAGATTTCCGACGGTCCGAACAAACAAAAACGAATCGCCGTCACCCGCGCCGGAAGAACTGCCGATACGCAATCGGCAAAACCTTCGCTGCAAAAAAATTGAACGGTTTGATATTCAAAAAAAGAAAAAGGCTGAGTTAGTTTAGACTCAGCCTTTTTCTTTTTTACATCAAAAATATTTACTTTTCAGGAACCGAACCCGAAATTTTCTTACGCGTCGTTTCGCCTGTTTCGATCACGGGAATCCCGTCCGAAACTTCTTCGTGCGGACGCGGAATGACGTGAACCGCTGTCACCGTTCCGATTCTGCGAGCCGCCGCCGCACCTGCCTCGACCGCCGCTTTAACCGCGCCGACTTCGCCGCGCACGATCGCCGTCACGAGTCCCGCATCGATTCTTTCATAACCGACCAGTCGCACATTCGCCGCTTTGACCATCGCATCAGCCGCTTCGATCATTGCGACCAACCCCATACATTCAACCATTCCAAGTGCTTCCATATTTCTACTTTACAAAATCTCTAAATTTAATCCCAGCTCGAACTGCTTCCCGAATCGCTGCTCGAAGAAGAATCATACGAAGATGACGAATCGTATGAAGATGAATCTGAGTAACTGCTTGACGAATCATACGATGAATCCGAATAGCTGTTTTCACTGTAAGAATTATCAACTGTGCTTCCCGCGCCTTCGCTGGCTTCCGAATAATTCGTGTTTATTTCCGCCGATTCGTTCGTTTGAATATTCGTTTCGGAAACGCCGAGCGATGCTTCCGCCGCCGTTTCTACTTTGCTTTCTGTCGAATAATCATCCGACGAAAGATATAAAGGCGCAGAATATTCAACATAATCGTCATCGTCCGAATCGTGTATGCTCGACGCATAATTACTGTCCGCATAATTTCTCGAATCAGTAAATTGTTTCGGAGGATTTTGCTTCTTTCTTAACAAAAGTCTGAAAACAAAAATTGCGACCGCCAGCAATCCGAGCGCGATAAACGCGCCGATAAAGAAAATGATTATCGCAATTTCCATAATTTCAGACTCTTTTTTATTTCAAATAAAACGCCAAAAAAATCACCGCCACGGCAAATCCCAAAAGCAAAAGCGTAGCTAAGATTAATTTTATGTTTGAAACATTTTCAGGTTCTTCCCAAACGATCTCGACTTGTTTTTGCTGATAAGATTTTGCCTTTCGGCGCATTTCCGAAGCGGGTTTTAATTCGGTTTCGACTTTCTCCGTTTCCGATTTCGGCAATTCGCTTTTCGATTGATTCAAGTGAATCGGTTCGGAACTTTCTTCGGTTTTCTCGGTTTTTTCAAGAATTTCAACTTTTTCTTCTTTGACAATCGGTTCCGATTTTTCGTCTTCAGCAATATTTTCACGGAGCCAAATGTCGCTTATTTCCGTTTTTCCGTTCTTTTCAACGGAAACAGAGCTTCCGCAGTTGTAGCAAAACATCGAATGCGGACGAATTTCCGCGCCGCACGCTTTGCAAACTTTTTGTTGAACGGTTGTTTCAGCCATTTTTTGAATTTTTTATTCCTAAAAATTAATCTCTAAACCTTTGCAAAAACTTCCCTTTCCTCACCGAGATCACGCGCCGACGGCGTTATGATCGTCTTCGCCGACACAAAAATCTTCTCACCTTTTTCGATCGCACTGCGAACATCCGTTTCGCTTACAAAATCAACCCACTTCGGTTTTCCATTCGTCGGAGCTTGCGGTTTTATTTCGTGAATGATCGTTTTTACAGGCGATTCATTTGCGATTTGCGATTTGCGATTTGCGATTTCTTTCATAATTGATTGTAAAAGCTCTTTCAGCGATAATTTATATTTTCATCAAAGATGCCTGAAATTACAAAAGCACAATCGCAAATCGCAAATCGCAAATCGCAAATCGTTTGGGTTTTATTCGCGTTCGTCATCATTTTTCTATATTTTTTCGCGCTTTCGATTCCGCTTCTCGGACC
>DAITPE010000256.1:0-8020 GCA_036833775.1 Pyrinomonadaceae bacterium
TTTGAAGCTTTGATCGAAAATTTCGGAATGCCGAAGATCGTCGTTCCAAACACGCCGCGAACTTTGGCGTTAAAAGGCGGTTATTTATTGGTCGGGAAAAATCCCGAAATCCCGCCCGAACCGAACGATCGTTATTTTCACAGGCGTTTTCAGCACGGCGATTCGGAATATCTCGGTATCATTTCGCGCATCGAAACCGTTTCAAACCGTGAAAACGAGTTGCTCGCACATTTGCAAAATCAAAACTTGAAGCCGATCGAATTTATCTACAATTCTTCCAAAAATTGGTCAACCGGCGCGGAAGAAACTAAAGTTTCGATCGCCACGGATGCAGATATTATTCCGCTCGGCAAAGACGAAATTTTAAAAGCAATCGCCGAAAAAAGATTGATCTGGGCTTGCGATTGGAGTTCGATGGGCGACGCGTATTTAAATGTAAGTGTTTGTTCAAAAGACAATCTGCCGACCGATGAAGGCGTTTATTTTCTTTTCGATTCGCCGAATATTAACTCAAGTTTGCTCGTTGGCATCGGCGAATATTTCGATCGCGGCGACAACATAATGGATTATTGCGCGGGAAGCAAATTCGTTCGAATTTTCTGAAAATAATCACTTTATCTTTCGCTCCGAAAGATAAAAATGCCACAAAAGCCGCGCGGCGGCGGCGCGAAACGGTTTCCATTTTTCGGCGATTTGCTGAAATTCTTCCGAATTCGGCGCGTGTGCCAAATTCTTCAATTTCTTATATGCAACGTGCAATGCCAAATCGCCTTTCGGCATCACATCAATACGTAAAAGTGCCATCAAAAGAAAAATATCCGCTGTCCAATCGCCGATTCCTTTGATCTTTTTGAGTTCGTTTTTTGCTTGCGAATCCGATAAATTTTGCAAGTTTTCCAAATCCAATTCACCACTCAAAATTGCTTTTGCAAGCTCGCGCACGTAAACCGTTTTTTGGCGCGAAAAATAACACGCTTTCAGTTCTTCGTCCGACAATTTCAAAACATTTTCGGGTGATATTTCGACGACTTTTTCCTTCAATTTATTAAACGCCGAAAGCGCGGAAGCAAGTGAAACCTGCTGTTCCAAAATGATGTGCACGAGTGTTGCAAATGACGCTTCACGCGCCCACAGCGGCGGCACACCGTAAATTTCAAAAATAAAAGCCAAATCCGCATCGGATTCGGCTAATTTTTCACAAATTTCAGCGAGATTTACTTCGTTAAGAATTTCCATTTATGGGATTTATTTTACCGAATCTACTGAAAATTTGGAACGCGGATTGGGCGGATCGGGCGAATTAAAGCGGATTCTTTTTCTTTAAATAAATCCGTTTTGATCAGCCCGATCCGCCCAATCCGCGTTCAAGTTTTTAAGCCGCACAACGCACGAGTTTAAGCTTCTTTTTTCTTCCGAAAATCTCTTCCAAAACTGCCGAAGTTTCGGGAATATCGCTCAAAAAAGCGTCGTGTCCGTCGTCGGAAACAATTTCGAGATAATCGGTTTCGACACCGTTTTCTTCAAACTTCTCCGCCAATTTTTCGACATCTTTCGACAGAAAAAGCCAATCGCTCGAAATGCCGACAAGCGTAACTTTTGCACGAATTTGACGAATTTCTTCGTCGGTCAAATCGAACAAATCCATCGCCTTCGTGATGATTTTGTAGCTTTCGATCTCGAAACGATGATTGAAAATTTCCGCTTGATGATCGAGATAACCGCCGATGTCGAAACGATTTTCGTGTTTTTTCGACGGATTTTCGCCATTGCGGTTCGGTTTGCGCCCGAATCTTTCGCCGAAACTTTCCGCCGATTTATACGAAAGCATCGCGATCTGCCGCGCCAAACCCAAATCGTTTAACGACAAAGCTTGGCGTTGAATATGATTGAGCGCAAGAGCCATTGTCGAAAGCGGTGTCGCGCCGATCGCAACGCATTCGTCAGAGATTTCGGGAAAATCCGAAACTAATTGCAAAGCCAACATTCCGCCGACCGAACCGCCGATCACGGATTTGAATTTTTTGATGCCGAGATATTCGGTCAGCAAAACATTCGTGCGAACGATGTCGCGCGTCGTGATAACGGGCAAATCTTTGTGTTTTTTGCGCCGATTTTTGAGCGAACTGCCGCTCGTCGAACCGTAGCAAGAACCGAGATAATTCACGCAAATATAAGCATTTTTCGCCGTGTCGAGCGTTTTCCCGTCGCCGATCAAATCCTTCCACCAATCCGCAATTCGCGAAGAACCTGTCAACGCGTGAAACACCAAAACCGCATTCGATTTATCGGCGTTCAACTGCCCGTAGATCGTGCAGCGAAGCTCCAAAGACGGCAAAATCTCGCCGCTTTCGAGCGTAAAAGGTTCGTCTATAAAAAAATCTATCTCAAAAACTTTCATATATTTTTCACTTTTGGAACGCGGATTAGGCTGATTGGGCGAATTAAAACGGATTTTTTTGAAAATAAATAAATTAAAAACCAATCCGTAAAATCTGCCAAATCCGCCCAATCCGCGTTCCATTCCTCCTCAAACTGCCGCCGCAACTTGTGCTAATTCTTCCGGTTGACTCAATTTCAAAGCGTTTTCCAAATCATCCAAAATATCGCGAATGTCTTCGATGCCGACGCTCAAACGGATCAGATCGGGCGTCACGCCTGTCGATTCTTGTTCGATTTCCGTGAGCTGTTGGTGCGTCGTCGAAGCCGGATGAATGACGAGCGATTTTGCGTCGCCGATATTTGCCAGAAGCGAAAAAAGTTTGACCGAATTGATGAATTTTTTGCCTGCTTCAAAGCCGCCTTTGATGCCGAAAGTGACGATCGCACTTCCGCCGTTGGGCAAATATTTATCGGCTAAGTCCTTGTATTTGCTCGTTTCCAGCTTTGGATAATTTACCCATTCGACAAATCTGTGTTTCTGCAAAAACCTCGCAACTTCGAGCGCATTTTCCGAATGACGTTCGACACGAAGCGGCAAAGTTTCGAGTCCTTGCAAAAATTGCCAAGCCGAAAACGGCGAAAGTGCCGCGCCTGTGTCGCGCAAACCTTGCACGCGAGCCTTCAAAATGAACGCCAAATTTCCGAAAGTTTCGGTGAAAGAAATGCCGTGATAACTCGGATCGGGCGCGACAAAATCTTCAAATCTGCCTGACGCTTCGTAATCGAATTTTCCCGCATCGACGATCACGCCGCCGATCGTCGTGCCGTGTCCGCCGATGAATTTCGTCGCCGAATGAATCACGATGTCCGCGCCAAATTTGATCGGATTCGAAAGCACCGGCGAAGGAACGGTGTTGTCGATAATCAAAGGCAGTTTGTGACGTTGCGCGATTTCCGCAAGTTTTTCTATATCAATCACATCGAGCTTCGGATTGCCGATCGTTTCGGTGTAGATCGCCTTCGTTTTTTCGTTGATCGCGGCTTCGATTCCTTCGTAATCCGCGCCGTCGAAAAAGTGAAAATTGATGCCGAATTTCGGCAAAGTGTGATGAAAAAGATTGTAAGTTCCGCCGTAGAGCGAAGTCGTCGAAATAATTTCGTCGCCCGCTTTTGCCAAAGTCAAAATCGCCAAAGTTTCCGCCGCTTGTCCCGAAGCGGTCGCGAGCGCGGCGACTCCGCCTTCGAGCGCGGCGATGCGTTTTTCAAAAACGTCGGTCGTCGGATTCATCAAACGCGTGTAAATATTGCCAAATTCCTTCAAAGCGAAAAGCCGCGCCGCGTGGTCGGCATCTTTGAAAGCATAGGAAGTCGTCTGATAGATCGGCACGGCGCGCGAACCTGTCGTCGCGTCGATTTCCTGTCCTGCATGCAGTGCCAAAGTGTTGAAATGATAATTGTTATTTTGTTCTGACATTTTTTATAAATCTCCTTTTTTGTTCAATTTGCAGAATTTTTCACACTTGCTTACGCGCGTGTTTCTGCCTGTTTGCTTTGGCAACTTTTTTTACACAAATAAAAAAAGCTCTCGTGCTAAAGATTGCACGAGAGCTTTTTTAAGTTCTTTCGTTGTGTCGGCGGCTTTTGAAAAATTTAAACGTCGCCGAGACTCTTTAGCAGTTTTTATCGTGGAGCAAGTTGCCTTAAATCGCCACGTTTGAAATTTTCAAGTTTTAAGTTTCGTTTTTAGTCGAAAAGTTCAAGCGCGGCTATTGAATACAACAGCAGCAACACATACTTGAACCGATAATTAATCTCGACATAATTTTCTGAAACCTCTTCACAACTTTTTTCAAGGTTGTATTTTTACGCTACAACAAACTTTTTTTGATTGTCAAGAGATTTTCATAACTTTTTTTTTGACAGTTTTTTGAGCCGCTGAAATAATTATTTTAATTTGAATGTTTTCAACGACTTAAATTAATTCACTTAACAAAATTATTTATCTATTATTTTAACGCCGGATGAATCGTTGTCAGGACAATTTAAGCATAATCCGCTTACTTCGGCGGTTGCCGTCAATTCTTTTTCGTTTCCTGTATTGGCTTCAACAACGATTTCATAAGTGCCTTGACCTTCAAGAATTTTGCCGCCTGAAATTGTCCATTTTATTTTAACTTCGTCTTGCGTTCCTCCTGCAATATTCAATTGAAATCGAATGGTTTCGCCTCTTTTAATTTCTGTTGCCGAAGAAGTTACGGAAAGCGTCGGACATTCGCAATCGCAAATTAGCCCATTGTAAACATTAATAGATTTACTCGCCGTTTTTTTTACTCTATTTTCGACAACTTCCAAATTTATTGTGTAAGTTCCCGGTCTGACGTTGTAAAAATCCCACTGAACATTTTTCCCTTTGCCGATCAATTTCCCGCCCGAAACCGTGTATTTGTATTCGTCATCTTTTAACTTTGCAGAAACGCCTTCAATGCTGACCGCAACGAGCATTTCGTTTTTATAATTTTCTTCGGAAAATGCGGGACAGCCCCGACTATAACTGCCGGGATCAACCTTTTCCTTCGACAAATTAATCGTCGGCGACGGACTTTGAGCATTAGAAAAACTCACGAAGAAACACAACGAAAAGAATAATAATAAGAGAGATTTTTTCATAAAATTCCTTGCAAAATAATCAATTCCGAATTCGAATTATTTATCGATTATTTTAACCGTTACCGAATCGGTATTCGGACAATTCATGCATAATCCATTGACTTCAACTGTTGCAGTTAATTCCGTTTTATTATTCGGATCGGCTTCGACGACGATTTCATTCGTTCCCTTTCCGTCGAGTATTTTGCCGCCCGTGATTTTCCAATCAAATCTTAGATCGTCATTATTTTGAGTTCCGTCTTCAATCAATATTTGAAATCGAAGCGTTTCGCCTTTTTTGATTTCGGTTGCCGAAGCATTTATTAAAACTCTTGCACATTCACAATAACCACAGCAATCTACTCTAACCACGTTAATTGAGTTGGTGGCGGTTAAGATTTTACCGTTTTGATTGACCTCAACCGTAATTGAATACGAACCGGGTTTTACTCCTTTGAGATTCCACCAAATATTTCTGCCCTCACCACTTATTTGTCCCGCCGAAACTGTGTATTTATAATTTTTACTTTCAACACTTTCGGAAATATTTTCAATTTGAACACCGACCTCTGTTTGCGTTTCTATATCTTCAGCCGCCTCAGCCGGACAACCCAATCCGGCAACATTTATCCTATGCGATGACAAAATGATTTTCGGTAAGTTTTGACCGGAGTTTGTCGTTTTATTTTGAGCAATTGACAGATTTGCTAATAAACACAAACAAGCGAATAAAAAAATCAATTTTGTTTTCATAATTGCCTCTGATTTTAGTTATCTTTTTTAACCTGAACTGTTTCCGAGGTCGTATTCGGACAAATTCCGTTATTCAAATTTATTTCGACAATTGCGGTTATGCTTTTGTCGGCTGACGCGGGATCGGGTTTGACTTCGATTTTCGAGGTATCTTGCCCTTTCACGATAATTCCTGAAGAAAGCATCCAACGATAACCTTTTACATCCAAAGTGCCGCCCGAAACATTTGCTTCAAAAATGACGCTTTCACCGATTTTAATTTGTTCTTTCGATGCCGTGACATTGAGTAGCGGACAAACCAATTCGTCCGTGACAAGAATCGATTGAGTTGCGGTTTTAATTTTACCGTTTTCGGATATTTCCAAATTTATCGTATAAGTTTCGGGTTTTACGCCGTATAAATTCCATTGAACATTATTGCCTTCGCCGACGATCTGACCGCCTGAAACGGTGTATTTGTAATCGCCGTTTTTAACTTTTTCCGAAACGCCGCCGACCTTTACGGAAACATACATCCGCGCAACCGCATCGGCTTCGGAAACGGATTTGTTTTTAATACTCGGAATTTCTAATTGATTCGTTGACAATTCAATCATCGGCGATGAATTTTGAGCATTTGAAAGATTTGCGAATATGCACAGGCAAACGAATACGAAAGTGAGCTTTGTTTTCATAATTTTCCCTCTGCGAAAATCATAAATCAGACCGCCAACCGCGTCAATAAAAATTATTGACAGTCTGCACAATACGTTCGATACGTTGCGAACCTAAAAATATACGTCCGATCTCCCGTCGAATACGTTCGGCAACGTATAAATATACGTCCCTACACGTATATTTATACGTTCCGATACGCCAAATTATACGTTCCCTAACGTATATTTATACGTCAGTCAATGTATATTTATACGTCAGTCAACGTATCCTATACGTCCCTTAACGTATAAATTTAGGTTGGTCAACGTATATTTATACGTCCAATGACGTATCCGACGGTTGATTTAACGTATAAATATAAGTCCCGAACGTATATTTATACGTGTCGAGACGTATCCGACGCGTCATCCAACGTATATTTTTAGGTTCGGAACGTATCGAACCGATGATTTTATGTATCTGACGGTTGATTTTATTCGTTCAACGGGCGAATCAACTCGAATTATGCGGTAAAAACGTCGGTGTTTTTATGAAATCTTTGCGAATTAAAGGCTTTTTGCGTTTTTCCTTAGCTCAAATGCTCGAAAAGATACGGCATTCCTTCGGGAATCAGTGAAAATGTCGAATTTTCGTTTAAAATGAGTTCGGCGTGGAGCGCGTCGGTCGGTTTTGAATAGAAAAATCCTTGTCCGAAAGTGCAGTCGAGATTTATCAAACTGCTCGCTTGTTCCTGCGTTTCGATGCCTTCGGCGATCACGTCCATTCCGAGATTTTTCGCCAGCATCACGATCGCTTTGACGATCTCGCTGTTTTCCATCGTTTTCGTCATCACGTCCACGAACGAACGGTCGATCTTCAGAAAATCGATCGGCAACCGCTGTAAATAACTCAAACTCGAATAACCCGTTCCGAAATCGTCGATCGAAAGACGCACGCCGAGTTCGCGGAGTTTGTTCATAATGCTGATCGCCATTTGCGAGTTTTCCATCACGTGACTTTCCGTAACTTCCAATCGCAGATGTTTCGCGTCCAAACCCGTTTCGAGCAGAATCGCCGCGACGCGATCGGCTAAGTCGTGTTGGATAAACTGTTTGCACGAAAGATTTACGCTGATGTGCAAGTCGTTTTTTTCGGGATAACGCTTTTGCCATTCGCCGATCTGCCGACAGCTTTCGCGCAAAACCCATTCGCCGATCGGCACGATCAAACCCGTTTCTTCGGCGCAAGGGATAAAATCCATCGGCATCACGATCCCGCGTTCGGGGTGAAACCAGCGCACGAGCGATTCAAAACCGATCAAACGATTCGTCGTCAAATGCATAATCGGCTGATAAAATACGCGAAATTCGTGGCGTTCGAGCGCGAGCCGCAATTCAGTTTCGAGTTTCAAACGCCGATTCACTTGCTCGTGCATTTCCTGATTAAAGATTTCGTGCCGCGCTTTTCCCGCTGATTTTGCACGATACATCGCAATGTCCGCATCGCGCACGATCTCTTCGGGCATCCGATATTTCGCGTCTTTGAGCGCGATTCCGATGCTTGCGCTGATAAAAACGTCGCGACCGCCGAGGCTGAAAGGTTTGGT